>CAYJFF010000051.1:0-9673 GCA_964369345.1 uncultured Oscillospiraceae bacterium | reverse complement strand
TTACACTAAAGAAAATAGGTATAAACTTGACTTGCACACCAACTTATGAGACAAATAAACTATACCACAAGTAAAAAATACCTATAATATTACATAAAGTTAATAACAGTGGCTTTGTTTTCAACATTTCGTGTTTCATTTTGTGGAAAACTGGACGAGATACGCATTAATTAGCTCATAAAGAAACTGTGTAACCATATAATATATGGCATAAGAGGGAAAAGTGATGTCGAAATTAATTATTATTAGAGGTAATTCAGGTAGTGGAAAAAGCTCATTAGCAAAACAACTTCAAGAAAAATTTGGCAAAGAAACTAGCACATTACTGCTTCCTCAAGATATGTTAAGACGCGAAATATTATATGCAAAAGACGGATTTAATACTCAAACAATACCCTTGTTAATTAACTTACTAAAATATGGAAAGCAACATTGTGAGTATGTTATTTTGGAAGGAATATTAAAAGCTGAGTGGTATGACGAGGTATTTTTTGAAGCTGTTGCACTTTTTTCGAATGACGTATACGCATATTACTATGACCTATCTTTTGAAGAAACACTAAAGCGCCATAGGACAAGAAACAAAAGCCTGGAGTTTGGAGAAAGCGAAATGCAAAGTTG
Source organism: uncultured Oscillospiraceae bacterium (assembly GCA_964369345.1). GTDB lineage: Bacteria > Bacillota > Clostridia > Oscillospirales > Ruminococcaceae > Angelakisella. Next base: position 9,052 of record CAYJFF010000051.1, on the reverse strand, counting down.
GTGGAACGAAAAAGATTATCTCACAAATATTAATGAGAAGTTTTTTACTAAAGAAGATAGTTTAGAAAGTGCGTTGTACACTATATGTAATGATTTAGGGTTGTAGTGTAACACAAACTACAGCTACAAATATCTATAAAATAAAAGCAAGCTGACACATCATCATCGACGTGCAAGCTTGCTTTTTTTATGTTTGTTTGTATTTATATAAAAATATAATGCTTATTTGTCCCCAAGAAAATCAGAAAGTGCAGAGCTAAGCTCCTGCATTAGCTGTGGTGCAAAATCTACAGCAAGTGCAGACTCCTTGTTAGCGTCGGCAACTTCTATTAGCTCACTGCGCAAGATACGCACACTTTTTGGTGCCTCTATACCAATATTTATATTGCCGTTAGGCTCTATGGAGAGCACAGCAATCTTTATATCATCGCCAATAGCAAGGGATTCGCCGACTTTTCTTCGCAAAACTAACATCTGCTACTCCCCCTTACTCTGGAACTCAGAAAGTTTGTGACGCATATGATATTCATCACTTTCTAGTATCACCTGCATGGCTGTTCTTGTGTCCTCATTAAGCGCAATGGGGCAACGCATATTAACTTTGCTCTCGGAAACAGGCTCACGAACCACACATAGTACATAGAAACAAAGCTCTGTGCTATGTGAAACATCCAGAGCTTTAAGCTCATCATCTGTGAGTACTGGCTGGTATTCGGAATGAAGTGCAAAAGGATTCATAGCGACAAAAGCAAGCTGTGGAGTTACAGTGCTCTGAAAACATAGCAAAGTACCACCACTACCCTCAAAAGGCATGAGCAAAAAAGATTTCTCGTCTTCGAAACCAAAAAAACCACTTGGGAAAGATATGGACTTGCTCTCATCATAATCAACTTCGCCGAAATACTTTGTTTTTATTTGCACCAATCTATCTCCTTAAACTTTTATATCTACAGGCTCGTAGTTAGGGTCAGAAGATGGGGGAACATATAGCGGACCACCTATGTATTCAATTACTACATCTGGGTTTTGCACAACTGTGAACTCAACATCACCAGGTGTAAAAGTGAATTCCATATTTTGCATACGCCAATCAAAATTAAGCTTATCCATCTCATAGCGAATACTCATTTCGCCACCTTCCCAAGAAATATCAGGCCCAACACTCGGTAGGTACTCGATATTTATATCTGGGATTTGTGGTATCATATTCTGCTGTGCTATCTGTGAGATAATTTCATCGCTAGACTTAGACTCTATCATCGCTCTACCCTCTTGTGCTATCTTAGCTGTGGCTGTGTAAACAGCCTGCTTACCTTGCTCCGCACGTTGCTCAATACTTCTCATAGGTGTTGGTGTCATAGAGTTCCTAGCCTCAAAAGTGTCTATATTAACCTTTATAGGACGACTTTTGATATTTAGTCCACCATCAGCACGAGATATCTCCATATCGGCAGTGCCTCTTACATACTCGAGTTTTGCGTTAGTGGTCTTTACCTTAATTTCGATTGGTACGGTTTTAATTTCGATTAACGGATTCATTCCCTAATCTCCTTTCCAGAAAAATATGACTAAATAATATTACTGTAAATAATCCATTAGTGACTGTGGTATTATATTTGCGCCGATTTGTATTGACGCCTGATATACATTGTTTGCCCATGAAAGCGCAATAATGGTTGCCTCTTGGTCTACGTCCTCTATTGCTGCACGCTCCTCATTCAGTGACATATATGTGTCCTCTAGCTGTGTAAGGTTAGTTTCTAGCGCAACAGCATCAGCAGAAAGGGAGGCGTGTTTATCTATAGTAGCTTGCTGGGATTCATTTAGCTTGTCAAGCAACCTAGAAGCCTCTGCATGGCTACCCTCAGTCCATGTATTTGTTTCTGTGTCATATCCATCAAATATATCTGCAAGGCGCATCATTATAGATGCAATATTTTTGGGGTCACCGTCAGCATCTACACCATAGCCAGTAATCTCTATACCACTAAGAGCAGCATCAAAAGCAGATGAATCTATAACATTGCCAGCAGCATCAAGCTCAAAACCAAGGCCAATATCCACATACAGACTTTCGTTTGTCATAGCATCAAGTGCAGCTTGGTTAGCTGGGTCGTTGATATCAAGCCCCCTATACATTACCTTGTCACCCTCTATAGTAAAAGGAACATTGAGTGTGTCTGCACCAGCAAATACATACTCACCGTCATATTTTGCGTTCAGTGTTTGTATCATAGCTTCTGCACCAGAGCGCAAAACACTAGCCTGAGAGTCGAGGTCATCCAGGTTTGTTCCATTAAGACCCTGCATAGCAGGCACAAGTGCTAGGTCGTTTGTTAGGTCGTCTGCAACAGCTTTTACAGAGCCCCACGCAGTGTTATACTTGCTGATGATGGTGCTATTATTGCTGTGTTGCATATTAACTTCGTTAAGCTGGCTATGTACCTTGAAAGCACGTGTAGCAGCTGCGGGGTCTGCAGCATAGCTGTTAAACTCCCTACCTGTAGTTAGCTTTTCTATCTCGTTATTCAGTTTTTGAGTAACGTTTGTTAGGTTGGATTTATAATTATATAAAGTACCGTTTGTTGTTACGCGCATTGTACATTCCTCCTATTATTTCAGCCCCATAAGCACTTCTAGCGCTTCGTCTATGGTTGTCATCAGCCTAGCAGCAGCTGTATATGCCTTTTGGTATATAAGCAGATTTGTAGCCTCGTCATTTAGGTCTACACCCATAACGCTGTCACGGTCTGTATATACAGTATCTTTTGTAATCATAGCATTTGTTAGTACAGATGTTGTTGTCATTTGGTCCTCTGCTAGTGTTGCCTGTATATTAAGTAGCATGTCTTCCATAGTGCCAGAGTATGGGGAAGTAGCAGCGGCAGCAGTGGGGTCCGTAGGTGTAAATGTATGCTCAGCACCAAATACATTCAGGAATTTTGCAAGGTTTGAGCGGTCACCGCTTGGCGCATCTACAGCGGACTTAGAAACCATAGAAACTGCACCAGTGGACCAGCTCTGTGAAACCGAGATATTGCCAGCAGTAATAGCAGAAACATCGTCTGTATTGCTACCCATGCTGAACAGTGCACCTGCACCCTCAACACCTGCTGGTGCTGTGTTTATAGAGTTCATAGCCTCTGCAAAAGTACGTGCAAGTACATCCATGGACTCTTGGTAATAAGGTATACCACGCTTGATAGTCGCATCTACATCAGCAGCGATATCTGCAGGTGTAGAATACTCACCTTTTTCTGTAAGTATCTCACGTAGGGACTGAATAGAGCCGACAGTTGCATTATCTGTTAGTGCTATATCCACATTCATAGTGCTGTGTATATCACCATTTTGGTCATACATAGGAGTAAGTGTTTGCATGTAGTCTGGTGGGCTACCAGTAGTTAGTTGACGTGCAAAGTTGCCGTCTATTAGTGTTTCAGTGCTGTCGCCACCTTTTAGGCTGATATGTAGTTGCTCTACTTGCACACCAGCATTCAGCTGCTCCATGGAGTAGTCCACATCTATATCAAGAAATGAGCTAAGAGCATCTATTTGCAAGTTACGCTCGTCTTTTAGCTCCAGCGCATTATCACCACGGATTTCTGCATTTCTTATAGTGACATTAAGTTCCTGTATATTTGAAAGTATGGTGTTTACAGTGTCTACATCCTGCTCGTAATAGCTCTCATATGTAGTTTGTAGCTCGTCCAGTTTCTCGGAGTAGCTATTAAACAGAGATGTAAGTGCAGCTGCAGAAGAACGGATTAGGGAGTCATACCCCTCTATACCTTCTGTATTAGCTTTGTTGATAAGGTCGCGTAAGTCGTTCATCTGGCGCAAGATAACACCATCTTTTTGGTCTAGGTCACCTTTGCCAACTTCATCAAGAATAACCGCAAGGTCCTCATAGCCTGCAAGCTTTGCATCTAGGCTACCAACATCGGCAGATGCATTGCGATAAGCTATATCCAGCCCTGGGTCACGTAGCTGTGATATACCAGTAATAACCACGCCTTGCCCCACTTTTGAGTGATACGAGGAGTAGTATTTGTCTGGAGTAGTAGAATACAAGCTAATCTGGTCTACACGTTGTCTAGAATAACCTGTGGTATTTATATTAGTAATGTTATTACCTGTTACGTCAAGCCCCTTTTGCGCAGAGTATATACCAAGACGGGAGACATTCAAAGAACTAAATGAACCCATAATTTTTCTCTCTTTCTTTTATGTCTAATAGCATAGTAAAGTATGCTATCAATATCAAGCTTTTATACTTGTTCTCAAAGCTGGTGGCCTGTTTGGTGTAGCCACATCTTCTTTATCAACCTCTAGTACCACCCCACGGTACTCAAGAGAGTTTTCTACAAGCTTTAGGTTAGCTTCTATCAATTTGCGTGCGGTGTCCTGCACTTTGCTAAGTGCGCTATAGTTAGTTAGCAGTTTGTCTGCCACTGTGGACATCTGTGGTGCAATATCCTGTGGGAAATGTGTAGAAAGCTCACTAAGTGGTACATCGGCAACACCTAGCTCTGTATGTATAGTAAGGCGTTTTTGCTCATAACCACGCATAGCAAGAGAAATAGCTTGCTCTAGCTTGATACAATCATTGAGTTTATCTAGGTCGTGGTGGTTTTGCGCCTCTATCTTACGTAGCTGAACGCCATGTAGCTTACAAATTTCTTCGTCTATAGAGGTGTAGAGCTTTATAAGTTCGTTGTAGTCCATATAATATTCCTCCGATTAGACTAATAAAATTTTAGAAACAATATTTTCGCTATCTATTTTATAAGTACCGTCAGCCACTTGCTGGCGCAATGCATCTAACTCACCCATAGTTGGGCGTATGCGTGCCTTACCAGAAATATCTGCAACCATTCCTTTTACCTTGCTCTCGGTAGATGATAGGTTTGCAGAAAAATCCACTTGGTCATAGTTTGAGCCACGAGATTTCTGCAAAGCTTGTTGGCTAGCATTTTTGTTTTTGTTATTGGTGCTATTTACAGATTGTATTCTGCCTGTGTTTAAGCCTATCTGCATAATAAAGCCCCCTTCCTTTTGAGTGTAGACACGAATAATATATAATATATTATAAATATCAGTACTTATTTTATCGACTAGAATTATAAAAAGTTAATACTTGTGGGTGAAAATACGTAGAGCTACTACATATTTATATAGTAAATAATTGAATAAAAGTACGACTGGGATAACTTTAGATATACATATAGTTATGTTACAACAAAATATACATATAGTTAATAAAATGTGTTGCTTAACTGCCAAACAAAAACTCGCGTGCTTCTTCTATAAACTCCACAGTGGCAAAGGCGATTTCGTACTGTGGGGTATCGTCCAGTGTTGCTATCTCGGTTTCTAGTGGGAGCACTTCTTTTGTTGCTACATCCACACACATTGGCGGAAAAACCACACACCACCAGTTTTCTCCACTGCCCTCGCCTATGGTGATACGCAGTGCGTTGTAGTTGCCAGCAGGTAGCGAAAAATCCTCATAGCTACGTGTGCTAAAGTACATTTCTGTAATCTCTGCGTTTACTGGGTAGTTATTGCCACTAGATGCAATTGTTTTTTCTGCTGTGGCTATAATGGTAGCAAGCTGTGCACTTGTTATTTCCTCTGCATCTTGCAATGTGGTGGCACCCACAAATAACTCGCTGGACTGCTCCAAGATAGCATCACGCACTGCTATTTTTAGCTCTTGGTCGGGAACACTATCGGAGTTTGCCAGTATATGTAGACGAAGTACACTGTCCTGTATCTCATAGAAATTGCCCACAGAGGATAGATATGGTGTTAGCACAACTGCTAGTAAAAAGCCAATAAAAACTGCAAGGTCCGCCCTAGTAAGTGATATTTTTTGCATAAAAACTGCCCCTTTTCTTATATTATTATGATAGTATAATAATTGGCAAAAAGAGGCAGGATATTCATAGGTATTAAATTTTTATTAGCTCGCCACGTGCGGTATATGTGTGGATTGCTGTGGTGTCTGTCGCAAATTTTTCTGCAAAATCAACACCTGTTCCGTACTTTCCCCACTGGTGAATAGGCACAACATTTTTGGGGTGAACAAGGTTTATAAAGTACTGTGCACCAAGGTACTCGGCACCCTCCAGCCTTGGGTCCACTGGCAAAAAAGCAAGGTCTATCTGCGTGTCTTTTATACGCTCAATCTCTGCCTTATATGCATCTGCCATAGATGTGTTAAATTCTTTTGGCTCGCCATTCCAGTGCCACCAGTGCAGGTCACCAGCGTGGTAAATGGTGGCAGTGGGTGTCTTTACAAGAAACGCTACGCCCATATCTGTGGACTTTAGCGTGCTCACCTGCAAGCCAGCAATATCCAGTGTTTGGTGTGGCGAGATATAGTTACTGCGTGAGTCACCTGTTATGTCGGACGAAAAAACAAAGCTGATATTTGGCTTGTCCCATGTTAGCACTGTATTATTATAGTGGTCACTGTGGGAGTGCGAGGAAAAAACGACTACGGGCTTATCCTGTGGCAGTTGCGCGGTATCCACCACGCCGTGCTCAAAATGCCCCCTAAATGGCAGGGGGTTATAGTAATCAAAAATCATCAAGTGGGTTTCGGTGTCTACAGCTACACCGCTGTGGTCTAGGTACCAAATATTCATATATACAATCTCCTCTTGTGCACCACTGAGATAGTGGTAAAAGCAACTATGCTTGTGATAAAAAGTGCTGTTTTATACTAGCTTTGCTAATATAAATTTGCTGTGCCTATGGGGTGGCACTAAGAATAAAAAGCACATTTTGCATAGCTTTTATTCTTATTATATATAAATAGGAAGAAATTGTAAAGCTATATGGCTGTAGGTAATTTATTTTGTAACCTAATCTTATCTGCAATCATTGCTATAAACTCGCTGTTTGTAGGCTTGCCACGTAGGTTGTGTATGGTATAGCCAAAATATGAGTTTAGTACGTCCACATCGCCCCTGTCCCACGCTACTTCTATTGCGTGACGGATAGCACGCTCTACTCTGGAGGCTGTAGTACCATTTTGCTTAGCGACCTCTGGGTAGAGAACCTTTGTTATACCACGGATAACCTCTGGCCTGCGAACAGCGAGAACTATGCCGTCACGGATGTACTGGTAGCCCTTTATATGTGCCGGTACGCCTATCTCCATAATAATATCAGTCACTAGGCAGTCTAGCGAATTACTACTACGTGGTGCTTGGCGGTGTGGTGGTGGCGCTATTGGGTTAAAGCCAGCAAAAAACTCTATTCTGTCTGCCAAAATCTCTATATCAAAAGGCTTGTTAAAGAAATATGACGCACCTTGCTGTAACAATCTTTCCTGTAGCGCTGGGTGAGTGAGTGTGGAGCAAACTATAAAGACAGGACGGTTATCTTGTGGCAATCTATTCATCACTGCCTCTGCATCTATGTTATACATAAAAACATCCATAACCACAACGGAGGGCGAGTGTTCGGCTATCATTTTTAGAATTTCCAGCCCATCTTTTGCGCAAGTGATTACATCAAAACCCTTGTTTTTTAGTGCGATAGAGGATAATTCTAGGAACTCTTTGTTGTCGTCCGATAGTAAAATTGGTTTCATTGTTGATGTCATTTTTTGACCTCCATAAATTTTATTTTATCTGCGGTAGTTAAAAGGTTATCATAATAAAAGTTATAAAGCAACAGTTTCGACATTCTTTTCAATGCTGAAAATTGGCAAAAGTTTCTTATATTTCGGCAAAAAGTTTAAAAAAATTGCAAGTTGTTTTGTAAAATAGAAAGCTTCGACGAAAAATATAACAATTTATATTCTACAAATATTAAGCAGTTTCAGCCATAAATTGCACTGTACTATAAAGTTTTATGTAAAAATAGGGGGTAAATGCGAACAATGGTACTTGACAAATTATTATGGTGAAGTATAATATAATTAGACAATTAGACAATTAGACAAACGTCTAAATGTTATCTGATGAGGAGGTGCAAGGTGAGTTTTCAAGATACGATGAAAGCATTATCAGACCCAACGCGGAGGCAGATACTTAACCTGCTAAAAAATGGCATATTGACAGCAGGGGAAATAAGCGCACATTTTGATATGACGAATGCAAGTATTTCACATCATCTGGCTATACTAAAAAACGCCAAATTGATAATGGATGAAAAGCGTGGCAAGTATATTTATTTTGAGATAAACACAACTGTCATTGACGAAGTGCTAACATGGTTTGGAGAATTGAAAGGGGAAAATACAAATGAAAAGTAATAAAATTCTAAATGTAATATGCATAATACTAGCGGTGCTACCCATAATTTTGTGTATTTTTGTTTATGGTGATTTACCCGAGCAGGTACCAACTCACTGGAATTTTGAGGGCGAAGTAGACGGATATGGTAACAAGAGCACATATGCATTCCTCAGTGGATTGCCACTGCTGCTGCACATTTTGTTTAGCATTACGCCAAAAATAGACCCAAAAGGCAAGAATATAGAGAAGTTCAAAGGCTTTTATAACAGCTTTAAAGTATTTATGATTATATTCATGGATGTGGTGTTTTTTGCAAGCCTATTTGTAATACTAAACCCAGAAACACAATTAATAGAGATTGGCGATGTAGTAAATGGTATGATTGGTATTATGTTTATCTTTATCGGCAACTATATGCCACGTGCAAAACAGAACTATAGCTTTGGTATAAAAACGCCCTGGACACTAGCATCAGAAACTGTCTGGATAAAAACACATCGCATATCAGGATATACTTTTATACTCTCAGGAGTATTGTTTTTAGCTAATATCTTCCTGCCAAATGAATATCGAGGGACGATGTTTATTGTAGCTATGGTAATAATAATGCTACCTAGCGTTATGTCATATTTTTATTACAAGCAGGAAAAAGGCAAAGAGAGCAATTAAAAATTAAGTTTTATTATATATATAAATATAGGAAGAAAAAAGAAAAAATAATAAATTTTAAAAAAAAGCTAAAAAAGTGTTGACAAAAGGGATGAGGTGTGATATTATAACTAAGCTCTCTCCGA
>CAYJFF010000050.1:0-21777 GCA_964369345.1 uncultured Oscillospiraceae bacterium | reverse complement strand
AAAAAATAAATAAAACTTTATACATTGATTTGACAATAGGGGTATCCGAATGTGCTACGTCATTATATGATTGTAAATCCGCCCTGCAACAGGCAACTATTGCTTGTGATTATCGGCTAATATATGGCAGTAACACTATAATACCCTATAGCACAGTAAAAAAACACTCGGATTCTGATGTGTTTTACTTTAAGTCTAACGACCTTTTAGAACAACTTGAAAAATATGATATTGTAACAACACGCGCATATGTTAAAGAGCTTAAAAGTATTTTTGTCAAAACGCTCCCGACAATATCTCTTACACGTACATTTTGCTATAAGATTACCACAACTGTTTCTAGGTGGCTAAATTCACTTGATGCTGAATATACTGAAATTAAAAGAATAACTGAAAGCAAAATAAACGACCTTGCATATGAAACGATTGATAACTATATCGACGAAGTGCTACTGATAATTGAATATATAACTGCACAGTACAAACAAACAGCGCCCACCATTGACAAATACTCTGCTATACTGCACTATATAGATATGAACTATGCCGACCCGATGTTGACTATGGAACGAGTGGCTAATGAGTTTTCTATGTCACCATCTAATATTAGTAGGTATTTTAAAAACAATAATGGTGTTACTATGTCAGAATATATATCAACACTACGAATAAATAAAGCAAAGGCACTTTTACAGAACACGGACCTACCGATAACACAGATATCGGACGATATTGGTTTTTCTAACTCCAAGACATTTTCCAGACGTTTTAAACAACTGACGGATATGTCACCCAAAGAATACAGACAGGAACAAAAGCTAGAGTTTATGCTTTAAGGGGGCGTGAAAAAAGTCTCGATTTCATTATTTGAAGTCGAGACTTTTTCATATATTATATTCTTTTTAGGCATATAGCAAAAAGTGAGTGCTCTTTTAAATGTCGCGATATTTATAATGAATGAATTATTTTGTCCAATAATGGGTAAGTGTTGATATCTGAATTTGATAGTGCAGAAGCTACAATTTTGTGTTCAGGAATATATGCAGTGAAAAAATCAACTCCAAAATCACCGCCAACTGCATAAAATACCATGTTATTATTACAATCAATGCGATATACACCTAAGCCATAGCTTTTTTCGTTTCCTCTATCAGCGTGTGTATGCAAGAATTGCTTTAACATGTTTTCGGAGAAAAACTTTCCACTAAATATATAGCGCCAAAGTATGTCTAAATCTTCTGCGCAAGTATACAGCCCACCGTCAGAACCTCCCAAAATCGGGAGTTTGAATATATTAGTTTGAAAATCGTTTATATATCCTAAAGCTGTATTAGTAGGGAGTGAATCCATACGATAAAATCCAGTATGCTTTAACTGCATTGATAAAATTATTTCATCTTGTATAAATTTTTGATAGCTTTTTTTACTAACTGCTTCGATTACAAGTCCTAGCATAATAAACCCAGCATTGGAATAACTAAAGCGTGCACCAGGCTCAAATTTTTGTGGTAATGGTGTAATCATTTGCAAATAATATTCGAGATGCTCCCAAAGATAAACTGGATACTTATTAAGTAATTCTTGCTCGATATCATTAAAACTGGCAGATTCTTCATCAATATAATCCCCGATACCTGAGGTATGAGTAAGAAGTTGATATATCGTGACGTTCTTGTTAATTTCGCCTAAATCAAATGACAACAAATCCCATAATTTATCATCAAGATGTAATTTCCCCTCGTCAATTAATTTACAAACAGCTAAACCAGTAAATAACTTTGTGCCAGAGGCTATTCCAAAAGCAGTGTGTTCGTTGTTTAAAAGCTTTTCACTCCTATTGCGATAGCCACGACACTTTTGAAACATTATCTCCTGTTCGTTACTTACAGAAAATACTCCTGAAAAAGAACTTGAGTCAGACCACGTATCCCATATATGTTTTAAATTCATATGATGTACCTTCTTTCAATATAAGGCATATACTATGTATCCCATTATACCACAACGAAACAAAAAATCCAACCGTAAATTGGTTGAGTTTCGGTACACTTGATGTGAATGCACGAGTACAAAAACATGCCTACTGTTATATTTTTATAATAAGATTATGCAGTTCCCTGACTTTGCCAGTGAAATTTTGTTTTCGTAGGCAGTCTTTGCCTCCATTATCAAGTCTTCGTGGTTTCCATAGTGCGGTAAATGTGTTAATATAAGTTCTTTTACATTTGCATTTTTTGCCAATTTCCCAGCTTCGACAGATGATAGATGCCCCTCGATTATTCCTGACTGCTTTTGGTAAAGAGAACATTCACATATCAGCAGGTCCGCATCTTTACAAAAGTCTACCAAACCATCATAGTGACCAGTATCGCCACTATATACTAGGGTGCTGTTTTGGCTTTGCACTTTTATCGCAAAGGACTTAATCGGGTGAACATTAAGCGAAAAACTCACCTTTAAGTCCCCGATATTAAGCACACAATTTTCATTATATCCAAAGCTATCCACATATGGCGGCATGGAAAAATCTTCTGTATTACCCAGATAGTCGGGAAGATATGCAAATAATGGTTTCTTCCTTTTTCCTATTTGAGTTTCCACCAAACAGTTGTATTTTAGACATTCCAAATCTGCATAATGGTCGCCGTGGAAGTGCGAAACCACCACCCCATCAAGGTCTTTCATCTCCATGTGCAGGGGAAGTTTGCTAAGTGCACCGCTCCCCACATCTAGCAAAACTTTGACCTTTTCTGTTTCAAGCAAGTAGCAAGAGCTTGCTCCATTGGGGTTTGGGTATCCGCCATAGCAACCAATTATAGTAACCTTCATTTACGTAACCTCAATAATTTTAATAGCAGAATTAATTTCATTTTTTACATCATCACTACGCCACTCTTTGTGGTAGTTAAGGCAGGCACAGATGTAGTTTGTTCCATTTTCTGTGAAACTATGGCGAAAATGCACATGCCCCATTACTGCGTATTTTACTCTGTATTTTTCCATTAGTTCCTTGTACATTTCACTTCCCAAAAAAGCATTAAAGTAGCGCCAAACCTCTCTCTCCACAGGAACTAAAAACTTTTCGTGGCTTAGGAAATGTGTGGCTACTATTACATTTTTATCCTTTAGCTTTTCTAGTTTTTCTGCCAGATTATCGCAAAAAAAGCGTGCTATTTCTTTGTCACTTTTTTTCCAATCAATGTTCAAACTGTCCTGCCATGTGCGCTCAGCATAGTTTTTCTTCTTGAAGTCTTGCTGTGTAAATTCCTTGCTTCCAAAAGAATAATCATACCAGCCGATATCACCAATCAGCGATAGATTTTCTGTTAAATCTATCGTTTTACCTATCAAACATGCCCCGTGTTTTGCAAAGTTTTCATAGATTTCTGGAGTGTTTTGTTCCTCGCTCCACATATCGTGGTTTCCAGGAACAAAATAAATTTTCACTCCACTTTTCTCAGTTAATTTATCAACAAAATCAATAGTACTATTATAGCTCTCAGAAATATCTCCTGCAATAACCAAAACATCAATATTATTTTCAATAATATTTTCGGTAATTAGCGATACCAAGTCGTAATCAGCATTTATATCAATGTGAACATCTGAAACAAATCCAATTTTCATAAAATTTTATACCTCTCATATGTGGTGGCAAGCTACCTGCCTTTTTTCCCCATTCGCAACTAACTGTGGACATTTTTCTTTGCAAATTTCACTTGCTTTGGAGCAACGTGGGTGAAATGCACAACCAGTGGGCGGGTTAATTGGGTTTGGAACTTCACCCTCCAGTATAATTTTTTCCTTTCCAGCATTTTCTTCAATTTCTGGGATTGAAGACAAAAGAGCTATGGTATATGGATGTGATGGGTTTTCATAAACTTCTTTAACATCGCCAATCTCAACAATTCTCCCAAGATACATAACAGCAATTCTGGTGCTTAAATAATAAACAACATTCAGGTCGTGAGAGATGAAAACATATGTCAATTTATGTTTTTCTTGTAGCTCTTTCATAAGGTTTAAGATTTGTGCTTGAATGGAAATATCAAGAGCCGAAACTACTTCGTCTGCAATAATAAGTTTTGGGTTTAGCATTAGCGCGATTGCAATGCTTACACGTTGTCTTTGTCCACCGCTTAGCTCTCTTGGGTAAACGTTCTTGTATGCCTTGTCCAGCCCAACAATCTCAAGCATTTCTTCCACCTTGGCTTCACGCTCTTTTTTGGTCAGCTTTTGGTGGATTGCAAGTGGTTCTTCAAGCAACCAGCCTATCTTTTTCTTTGGGTTTAGTGAGGCATATGGGTCTTGGAAAATCATCTGGATTTCCTTGCGTTTTAGCCTTTTATCGCTTTGTAAATGGTAGGTAATTTCACCTTGTGTGGCAGGGAATAAATCAGCAAGCATATTACCAAGTGTGGATTTTCCACACCCAGATTCACCAACTACACCAAGCACTTCTCCCTCAAATATTTCAAAGGAAACATCGTTTACAGCTGTTAGTTTTTCTTTTTTAATACCGTTTATTTCAAAAGCTTTAACCAAATTCGTTACTGACATAATCGGTTTAGTCATTATTAATTTCCTCAATTCTATTACACGCTACTTCAAATTCGCCAACTGCTTTTAGAGCAATATCCGTGCTCTCACACTCAGATACTGCATATGGGCAACGCTTTACAAACCCACAGCCACGGTGTGTTCGCTTTTCAAGTGCTTCCACTATACCAGGTATAGTATAAAGCTGGGTGTCTTTCATACTTTTTTTGGGCATTGCACTAAGCAGGCCTTTTGTGTATGGGTGGTTTGGCTTTTTTAGTATTTCCGAAGTTTTACCCGTTTCAACAATTTTTCCAGCATACATAACTATCATTTTGTCAGAAATTTCTTTTATTACACCAATATCGTGGGAAATAAACATAATGGAAATGCCAAGCTCACGGTTAAGTTTTTTCAAAAGCTCTAAAATTTGATTTTGTATTGTAACATCAAGTGCTGTGGTTGGCTCGTCCGCAATCAACAGTTTTGGCGAATTTATTAAGGCAAGCGCAATTACAACACGTTGTTTCATGCCACCGGAGAGCTGATGTGGATAGTCGTTATATAGTTTTTCAACCCTCGACAAGCCAACTTTTCTCATAATATCCAGAACCTTTTCTTTTGCGTCTTTTGCGCCTTTGTTGTGCAGAAGATAACTTTCAGCAATTTGTGCACCTATTTTCATCAAAGGGTTTAGCGACGTCATTGGCTCTTGAAAAATCATTGCGACATCTTTTCCTCTTATTTTACAAAGTTCTTTGTCTTTTAGGTTGTCTATTCTTTCCCCGCAAAGGTAGATTTCTCCATTTGTTACTTTGGCAACTCGTGGCAAAAGCCCCATTACAGAGTAGGAAGTAAGGCTTTTTCCACATCCGGACTCACCAATAATGCCTACAATTTCCCCTTCATTAATCTCCAAATTAATATCTAGCAAAGCTGGAAATTGCTTTTTTTGTTTTTTTATGTCAACTCTCATATTTTTTATTTTTAAAATATTATTCATTGAAAAATTCGTCCTATCTTAACCGAAATTTCGATTATAAACATTGAGGCTTGCCTAGTCCCTGCCCTCATATATATCTTGCAAACCGTCACCAAGTAGGTTAAAGCCAAGCACGAGAATGGTTATTAGAATACCTGGCACAACTGCGTAAGATGGGTTTGTCAAAAAGAAAGCCTGTGACTCATAGAGCATTTTTCCCCAACTAGGGTATGGTGGTGGAATTCCCAGCCCCAAATAGCTAAGCCCTGCCTCTGCCATTACAGCACCAGAAAAACTCAATACAGTGGTTACTATTAGAGGTGAGGTTATGTTTGGCAGAATATGTATTATCATTATCCTAAAGTCAGAACATCCTCGACATCTTGCAGCTTTTATATATTCCATTTCCTTTGCTTGCAAAAAGCCACTCCTTGTCATACGACAAAATTTTGGTATTGCCATTATACCTAGCGCTGTGGCAACAATAACGGTGTTGCTACCAAGGACTGTTATAAACATCAGTGCCAATATTATGCCCGGGAAGGCCATTAAAATATTGATAACTCGCATAATCAAGTCATCTATTACACCGCCATAATATCCAGCTAAAGCACCCAGTGTTACACCCGTTGTCATGCCAATCGCAACAGCCAGTGCACCTACCAAAAATGTGATTTTTGAGCCCTCCAAAATACGGCTAAAAATATCTCTACCAAAATTATCTGTTCCCAGCAAATGTTGTGCAGATGGCGTTTTAAAGGTTTCTAGTGAATTCATCTCAAGTGGGTCGTATGGCATATAGAAAAAACTAGTTATCAGCAACCCTACTAAAACTGAGACTAAAATAAAGCCTAATGTAAAATTTATACTTTTAAAATATCTTTTCAACCTAATGCTTGTTCCTTTCTGTATGTTTGGGGTGGTTTGCCATGTAAGTTCGTGCAGATTATATCGGGCGTTCTCAATAAAATTTTTGGGAGACTTTGTCAGTGTTGCAATAAGTTACTGTAACACTATCGCCCAAATCAAATACGGTGCAAACCTATATATTACTTAACCCTTATTCTTGGGTCTACAAAACGATAAATTATATCTACTAGAAAGTTTACAAGCACTACTATTACCGAAAGATAGAACACCAAAGACTGTATTACAGGCAAGTCACGGCTTGCAACGCTACTAACAATAAGACTACCAATACCGGGCATATTAAACACATTTTCAATAAGCACACTTCCACCCAGAACATCAACTACTACCATACCTAGAATAGTGATAACAGGCAACAGCGCATTTTTTAGGATATGCTTATACATTGTTTGGTTCTTGCTAAGACCTTTGCTTTTTGCAGTCCGTACATAGTCCATTAAAGATTGGTCTAGTAGGCTATTCTTTAGATACCTGATTACTACAGCAGACGTTCCTATCGCAATGGAAATTGACGGAAGAATTAAAGATTTTAGCCATTCAAAAAAACCTTCTTCAATAGGAGTAAAATCCCCAGGGGGCAAAATTCTTAGAGTTACTGCAAAAAATAGTATCAAAATAATACCCATCCAAAAAGTGGGGATAGACACGCCAAGCTGTGAAAGCCCAGAAAAAATTACTGTAATTTTCTTGTCGTGGTTGAGCGCTAGGAAAATACCAACTGGAATGACTATTGCAATAGTTAAAGTAAATGAAACTATGGCAATGCTCAGCGTTGTTGGTATTCTGTTCGCAATAAGCTCTGTAACTGGGATTTGATAGCGATATGAAGTACCTAAATCTCCCCTTAACAGTCCAGTTATCCAGTCAAAATACCTAATATATAATGGTTTGTCCAGCCCCAGTTCCTTGGTTAGCGCCTCTACTTGTAGTGGGTCGGCATCAACACCTAATATAATTTGTATAGGGTCGCCACCCAATAGCGAAAAAGCGATAAATGTTAAAAGTGAAACCGCAACCAACGTAATGGCTACACTCAAGACTTTTTGAAACGCATATTTCAAAATAAAATTCCATTCCTTTCTATGCTACTAGCAAGGTTAATTTTTTATCCACAGCATGTAGTACTGATTTATTATTTAAGCTACATACTATAGTAATGCTTTGCGCTTGCCCAGCCTATATATATTAAGCTTTTCGGCACAGATGACCGAAAAGCTTAATATTTTTATAACTTTAGGTTGTTCTGAAAAATTTTCGATTAAATTAACCTACAATTCTAAGGCTTGCAAAATCTTGGAAACCTACTGGATAAACTTCTACACCGTCCAGTCTTTTGCTTACCGCAACAATCGCGTTGGGGTCTTGAATATAAACAGCAGCTGTTTCTTCAACAAGAATTTCTTGACACTCGTTATAGTATTCAATCCTTTTTTCAGTGTCCGTTGTGCTTGCAGCTAGTTCGATTAGCTCGTCATATCTTTCGTTTGAAAAGTTAAAATAGTTTCTTGAATATTCAGTATCAAAACGATTTAAGAAGTCTTGTGCATCAAGTTTTCCTGTATGCCCAACTATTGTAGCTTCATAGTCACGGTTAGCATAAACATCTTCTAGCCATGTTGCCCATTCAATTGGTTCGATTTCCATTGTGATATTTGCTAGCGCAAGCTGTGCTTTTATAACCTGTGCTGTGTCAACGTGCATTTGGTAGTTTGATGGAACTTTTACTGTAAAAGTAAATCCGTCAGCGTACCCTGCATCTACTAATAATTGTTTTGCAGTTTCAACATCCTGTGTATGTGCAGGAATGCTATCATTATAATAAGCTCCCATAGCAGGGCTGAGGAATGTTTCTACCTGTGTTCCGTAGCCGCTCATTGTAAAGTTGATGATTTCCTCTTTGTTAAGAGCAAGGTTAATAGCTTCCCTTACATCTGGGTTATCAAGCCCAGGAATAGCGTTGTTTAGCGCAAAAACTTGAACCATATTTTGTGGGTTATTCATAACGTTAAAATCATCTGATAGTTGCTCTATATTTGTTGCAACGATGGAGGTTTTATCCACTGTCCCAGCCATCAAAGCCATCAAGGACGCGTTTGTGTCTGTCATGATTTTAACTTCAACTTTATCAATAGTTGGTGTTACATCCGCACTAGTGCTGTAGTTTTCGTTAATTTCAAATTGAATACTCTCGCCCGCTGTGTAAGAAACAAATTTGTATGGACCAGTGCCGATTGGGTTTGTAGCATTTTCGGTATAACCATCCTGTACAATGAATGTTGTACATTTTGTTAGAAAACCAGCGTCAAGCATGTTTAACTCCATAACAACGGTGTAGTCATCAGGTGCAGAAATTGCTTTAATAGCAGCTTTAAGTGTGCTTGATTTAGCTTCCTCACCATTTAGACCAGCCAACTGGTTGTATGTATAAAGCACATCAGCAGATGTGAAAGGCTCACCATTGTGGTAAGTAATGCCTTGTTTTAGATTAAAAGTATATGTTAGACCGTCTTCGCTGATTTCTGGTAGCTCTGAAAGCCCAGCAATCATATTGCCATCTGTATCAAAAGCAATAAGGCTATCAAATACATTTCGCATAACAGCAGATGTATCAGTAGCAGCTGAATTTAATGGGTCAAGGCTATCAATTTCCGAGCCCATTGTCAGTACAACTTCTTGAATTTCATCGTGCGTAACAACAGTTTGTACCTGTGAGGCATCACTATTGTTACTTTCACTAGCTGATGGAGTGCTTTGGCTTGATGGAACTGAATTTGAGCTGCAACCAGCAAAAGTTGCTCCGATTAAAAGTGCTGCTAAAAGTGTTTTAATATTCTTCATTTTTTTAAACCATACCCTTCATTAATAGCAAGGTGCAAAACGGGAAATTCAATGTTTTGTGCTTGCCTGTTTATTAAATCTTTGTGCGTTTAGTTTTGCTTATAAATAGTTAAATACTTCGCTAGAATTGCTGATAATTTTATCATAACTGATTTCTTCAATACCAAATTTATTGTGTGGGTTAATAAGCAGACAATCCATTCCAACCTTTTCACAACCCAGCACATCATCATAATAGTTGTCCCCTACATAAAGTGCATTTTCAGCTTTTACATTTGCAATTTCAAAAGCTCTTTCAAAAATTTGTGGGTTAGGTTTTTCAATTCCAACCTCGCTTGAAATAATTGTATGGTCAAAATATTCCAGCAAGCCAGTTTGCTCAAGTACTGCACGGCAAGAGCTATCCCAGTTAGAAATCAGACCTACTTTGTAACCTTGTTCTTTAAGCTTTTTTAGTGTTTCTATTGAGTGCTCAAAAGCAATCCAGCGAGTTTTATATGTATTTGCAACCAAACGACTTTTTTCGAATGTTTCGATGAGATTTAAGCTTACACCCAAGTTATAATTTACAATTCCTGTGTACCAAGGCATAAAAGTCTCTGGAGATTTTCCGAGCACTCCTGGATATTCTCGCATAAACAGCTTATCCGCATAATGATAAACTTTTTCAATCTCTTCGATGCTCTTATCAATTCCAAATTCCTTTAAAACTTGTTGATACCTTTTTCCACGTTCAAGCATAACTAGTGTTAAACCTAAGTCAAAAAAAATGTGTGTATATTTCATAATCCTCCTTAAACGGCTATAGTTTTTAAACCGTCTTAGCTAGTATATAGCTGTTTTGTAAAATCAAAAAGAATGATTTTGTTAAAAAGAGGTTAATAACAAAGCTGAATATTTTGCATAAGTTTATATATTTCTTAGGTTTGAATTGCTATTTTTTGTTTTTTATAACTACATACACACCATAAGTAAAAAACATTGACGTTTTAGATGCTATTTAATATTAAATCCTTGTTAACTTATACTCTGCCTGTAAAATAAAAAGCATATAAATATATAATGAACAGAACCAGAAAAAACGGACAATAGAAAAAACACTGGATGAGCGTTAGCTGTCCAGTGTTAAAGCAAGATTTATTGTGGGGACTAAAATGGTTAAAAAAATTGCACGTTGAGATTATACTATCTGGAGTCGGCGCTATAAAACTTAAATTACTTTGCATTACATAACAGCTCCACTGCTTTTCCAGCTCGTCTGTGTCAATAAGTTTGCTAGTTTCTGTAAGCATAGTGCACACAGAAGAAAAAACTTGATTACTATAGACTAGCTCAGCGCTTTCGCTCCAGTGTAAATAGCTCATTCTTATCAAGAGAGATATTTTCCACTTGGGTATCGGAAAAAATGACATTCACTGTTTTTGCAGTTTCATTGTTGCACAGTGTTAGCTGTATATTTTCTTCGTCCCACGTTATGGATACTTTTACTGCTTGTCGTGTTAGTAGATTAGTTACACTGCCTTTTACAAACCTTCTTGGTAGTGCAGGTAGTATAATAATTTTGTCTTGATATGATTGTAGAAGCATCTCGTTAATAGCAGAAACAAGACCCATATTTGCATCAAGCTGTACGGGTGCGCGTGACATTTTTACACCTATGCCCATTTCGCGCCAGTCATTATGCAGAGTAACAAGGTTGTTCATTAGCATTGATTGGCAAGTGAGGTCCACACAATCCAGTGCAAGCTCACTTTCGCCAGTGCGGGCATAGTTGTGTGCTAGGTGTGCAAGCGACCAGCCTGATTGCTGATTAAGCCCAATAACCAGACGTTTTTTAGCAGCGACATTGCAAGCGTTGTAGAACGTTTTGTCCTCATCAAACCTATGTATCTCATTGCCAGGAAACAGTGGATATAGGTGTGACTGGTGCCTGTGTCTATAGTTATCTTTGTAAAACTCGTGCATCCATTCTTTCAGTGCACCATCTTCGTTAATATGATATTCAGGTATTTTGCCTAGCATTTCCTGCCATTTTGTAATGTTGTCCGTTTCTATGCCAAGTATAGCGCACCCAGATACCAAATTTGTCAGCACTTCTTTTGCTATTGCAAAATCCATTGTGGCATTCATAGTAGTTTCCATAACAATGCCCATGCCAGACTTACCATCCCAGTAGTTGCCAGGAGAGTTTTCGGGCGAGTTTGAAGGTATGCTCATATAATAACCATTATCATCAAGCACAAAGAAATCCTCATAAAACAGCGCTATTTCTTTTAGGAATGGCACAGCACGGTTTTGCAGAAAGTCTTTGTCGTCCGTGCATAGGTAAAAATCATAGAAATGGCTTGCGACCCAGCCAGCACCACCAGTCCAGTGTAGTATATGTGGGCTTAGGCTTTTGCAAATGCCTGTGTCAGGCATTGTGGGGGCAGGTATATATATACCACGACAGCCATATAGCTTGCGTGCGTTTTCTCTGAAATCTGGTATTAGGCGTTCCATATAGCTAAAAACAGGTAGCATTAGCTCTGGCATGTTGGCTGATAATGCTTGCCAGTATATCATCTGTAGATTTTCGTTCACCATATTCCACGCCCAAAAACCGTGGTAATCTGCACTCCACAAACCAAGTAATGTACATGGGTTTGAGTATTCACATGATGCAGATATTAGCAAATATTTGCCGAAGTTCCATAATTTTTCTATGAGCTCGAGTGGTGCGTTACCACCATATGCATCAAGCAATAGCTCCTCGTTGCTAATATTTTTGCCATCACATAAATCTAGTGTGGAGCTATTCATAAGTGCACTGTGTAGTCTGTGGTGAGCCGATAAAAGCTCGCTATAGCTCTTTGTTATATGCAAAAGGCTTGTTTTTACGTTAGCAATATCTGCATATTGTGACTTAATAAATACCTTTACTTTTAGCAAAGCGTTTGTAAAATCAGTTACTGTAATACTTTTTTCGTCAGAAGAAAGAACACCACCGCTGTGCTCAATGCTACATATAGCACCAAATATTGTGCCATCATAGTTTTTTGCAGTAAAAGTGATTATGTTTCCAGCAATTTCCACTTTTGTGTCCTGTGGTAGGTCACTATCTTTTATAAGCGGTCTAGCCGTGGTTGGCGGTGGTGGTGTCATTTCTAGCGAGAATGTAGCTGTTATTGGCATATTGTTCTCAGTGCCAAACTCCAGTGCAAGTATATCGTCCGCCCTAGATGTGAAGCAGTTGCGATATATTTTCTTCTTTCCATCACACCAGTTAGTTAGTGCTTCACCACTATCCATATCCAGCACACGACGGTAGTTTTTAAAGCTGTTTTCAGTTTCCGATAATATCACAAGGTTGCAAAGTGGTAGAGGAAGTGCCATTTTGGGTTGGTAGCCACGTGCCTTTAGCTCGTTTGACATTATCTGGTCTGCGACAAATGGCTTGTTCTCTAGCAAACTTTTACGTATTTCTGGCAAACAGTGCGAAACATCTGGTAACTCTGGGGTGTGGCTACGATAATATAAATCTGTGTGTGTGAGTGTAATAGTTTCCTCCCATATGCTACCATATACTAGTGCGCCCAACATTCCGTTACCAAGGTATGTAGCATCACGGCATTTGTCACCATGCCACGCAGCAGGGTATTTCATTATTAGTTTGTTGTTGTTCATACATATCTCCTGTTATTTTGTGCTTATTGCTATTATATATCAGCAGTGTAGCGTTGCACAAGGGGCACAGTAATATTTCATTACGCACCCCTTTTGTACTCACTTATTATTGCCCAGGATAAGGTTTACTTGTGTACTCATCATACGCCAGTTGTGTTAGCTCTATAGCGCGGTCAATATCCAGTGCCTCCACCTGTGCTACATAGTTATCCCACTCGGAGATATCAGTAACACCAGTTATAAACTTGATGACACTTTCATCAACATAGGTGTTTACATCTGCCATTATGTCGCCACGTTCACTACTTGCATCCACAGTTAGCTTGACTTGTGGGAGTACCATTGAGCTATCCACTGTTGTGTCGTCCACATACATCATACGCAAATCTACAACCTCTTGGTCTTTAGCCATTATAGGGTTTGTGCCCATGCCA
Source organism: uncultured Oscillospiraceae bacterium (assembly GCA_964369345.1). Classification (GTDB taxonomy): domain Bacteria; phylum Bacillota; class Clostridia; order Oscillospirales; family Ruminococcaceae; genus Angelakisella. The sequence continues at coordinate 8,388 of CAYJFF010000050.1, read as the reverse complement.
GGTAGCGCAAGCCTTGGGCTATTATGTAGTTTTAGTACATACAGCACCTCTGTACCAGTATATTCTTCAAAACTGAGCACTTCGTCAGTGAACCATGGTTCTCCATCTACATATGTCCACGCTTCGCCCTCTACACCAAAGTTTGTTAGTAGTGCGCCAGCCTCGGTATATGCGTAGTTAAGGAACTGAACTGCAATCTCGGGTTCTTCGCAAGATGTTGTTATGCTAGTTTCAAAACCACCAACAGCTTTGCTCTGTGTTAGCTCAAAGTGGGAGCCATCGCCTTCTTCTACCCTTGGATATGGGCAAGGTAGTATTTCATAGCCGAATTTCAGGCCGCTATCATAACCACCATCTACTGAGTGTGTCCTTACGCCCACTTGTTTGCTGTCAAACATAGAGCCTATATCTGCATATGTCATAGTTAGGAAATCTTGGTATAGATAGCCTTTTTCATACCAATCATTCATAGTTTCTACGTACATTTTAAATTCATCAGTTATCTGTCCAAACACAACATCACCCTCTGCATTTAGGTGGAAGCCCTGTGTTGTGTTGAATGCCTGTGAAAATGCAAGCTGATAACCATTCTTTGGTAGAACATATCCCACCAAACCAATATCTTGCATAGCTTTGAACATTTCTTCGTAGTCTGCAATGGTAACAGGTACTTCAGTTAATCCTATTTCTGCCATTACATCTGTGCGGATAAGGTTTCTTGTCCAAGGTATAGAATATAGCGAAAGCTCATTTGGGTCTGTCGCAATAGGCGTTATTAAGTGGAAAGCAGATACATTACCATCTTTGTCAGTTACATCACGGTAAACCATTTCGTCAGTCATCATAATGTTATAGTAGTCGGGAGCATATTCCTCAAGATATGGTGTGAGGTCTATACATAGCCCGTCAGCCACAGATGCCTCTGCACCACCTGGGTAATGTGTTCTTTGCTCTATTATGTCTGGAAAATCGCCAGATGAAACTAGCAGACCAAACTGTGTTGCCTCCGAGCCTGTAGTTGGGTGAATAAACTCAATGTTTACCCCCGTATCCTCCATCATTTGGATATATGCTGGGTGCTCTGAATAGTCCTGCATATATTTGGCTGCATTACCATCAAACTGTATCCAGTAGCTAAGAGTTACGTCCTCTGCACCCTCTATTGGGTATGTAATGTTTTTTGGTTCATCACTTACTTGTGGTGTGCTACTCTGTGTAGCAGAAGAACTGCCTGCTGGTGTGCTACTCTGTGGCTCTGTGCTATTGCAAGCAGCAAGCATACTTGTGATTAGTACAGCGGATAATACTTTGCTAAATAATTTGTTTGCTTTCATAGTGTCAGTCCCCTTCTTTTTATATTTGATATCGCTATGTAACTGCGATTTTATCCCTTTAACGACCCCATCATGATACCTTTGTTAAAGTGCTTTTGTATGAATGGATACACGCATAGTATTGGTACTGTGGATATAATTATCATAGAATATTTCATAACCTCATCTACAAAGTTTACATCTGTAATAGCGCCTTCCTCTGCTGATGCACTGTATATAAGTATCTCACGCAGGAACATCTGTAGCGGCCATTTGTCGCGTGCATTTTGTAGGTAAATCATAGAGTCGAACCAAGAGTTCCATATACCAACTGCATAGAAAAGCATAATAACCATAAGTGTTGCTTTTGCTATAGGTGCTACTATCTTGAATAGTATAACAAAGTCATTAGCTCCATCAATTTTTGCAGACTCATATATTGATGAGGGAACGGCCTTGAACGCTGTACGCATTACAATCATATTCCATGTGCCTATAAGCCCAGGCAATAGTATTGCAAACCTTGTGTTTAACATACCCAGCTCTTTTACAAGCAAAAAGTTGGGTATTAGACCGCCGTTTATGTACATTGTAATGATAATAGCGATGCTGATGACTTTTTTTAGTCTATAACCATCACAGGATAGTGCATATGCACCAAGCATGGTCATAAGTACTTTGAGAGCTGTACCCACCACCACATAGAATATAGTGTTACCATAGCCGACTGGTAGGTTTGGGTTTTGTAGCATTACTTCATACCCTACCAAAGAAAAGCCAAGTGGTTTTAGTATTGGCCCTGTATGTGTAACTAGTTGCAACGGGTCGCTAATAGACGCAAACAATACATATAGCATTGGATAAAGGCAAACTAGGCTGGCTGAAACTACCAAAGCACACACAAAAAAATCAAACACTTTTTCGCCAACCGTTTTTCTTTGCACCATATTCATTCTCCTTTCTGCCAACTACGTCGGCACAAAATATATTCAAAAACTAAGCAAAAGCTGATTACCACAAACTCTCATTTACAAATTTTCGGCTGAACCAGTTTGCAAACCACAACAGGCTGATATTTACTATGGAGTTAAACAGACCAACTGCTGTTGCGAAGCCATACTCCATATTTTCCAGACCACGTCGGTACACATATGTGGATATAATATCCGAGGTTTCTAAATTTAGTCCGTTTTGTAGTAGTAGCATAGTTTCATAGCCCTCGGACATCAGGCTACCTATACGCATTATCAGCTGTATAGTAATTATAGGTACAAGCACAGGCAGTGTTATATGCCATATCTGCTTGAACCTGCCAGCTCCATCCAGTGTAGCAGCCTCATACAGGGCTGGGTCGGCATTTGCGAGTGTAGCAAGGTATATAATAGTACCCCAGCCAGCACTTTTCCATATACCCATTACTGTGTATATCAGCCTGAAATGGTCGGGGCTTGCGAGCAAATTTTCTGGAGGTAAACCAGTTATAAAACTTATGATAACAGGGATAAGTCCATCTGACTTCGTAAAATCTATTACCAAACCAGCTACAACAACAGCAGAGATAAAATGTGGCATATAGCTAATAGTTTGGTTGATAGCCTTAAACTTTTTGTGCTTAACCTCATTTAACAGTAATGCTAGTATTATGGGTACTGGAAAACCAAGTAATATCTGATAAACGTTTATTAGTATAGTGTTCCTAATAGTCCTTAGTGCATATGGCCCTGTGAGGTAGTCTACAAAGTTTTCCAGACCAACAAAGTCGCTCTCCCAAAAACCTTTCAGTGGTTTGTAGTCCTGAAAAGCCATAACAAGCCCACCTATTGGGATATAAGCAAATACTACATAGTACAAAACAACTGGCAATAGCATTATGTAAATATATTTATATTTAATAAAATCTTGTTTCCACGGTAGCACTTTTGGTTTGTAAGTATCTGTCTTTTGTTTTATCATTGCCAAAACTCCTTCCTGTTAATATCGTATTTTAAGCATAATACAACGTGCAAAAATATGCAATATGCTAAATAAATATGAACAAAAGTATCACTTAAACCTATTTTGCATACCTTGATTTTGGCGCAAAAAAAGATATGCCAAACTAGTTTCGGCAGTTTTTGCAGAAAGCAGTTTGGCATATTGCGGTGGCTGGATATACTTATTTAGTGGGTTTATGTATACTTGTGTTTGTCGCGGTACTGCCCAGGTGTCATATCCTCAGCAGCTTTGAACTTGCGTATGAAACTGGCAGTATCAACATAGCCCACTGCTGTTACTATGTCTTTTATTTTGCTATCAGTAGTTAGCAACAACTCCTTGGTTCTTGAAATCCTTAGTATGGTTATGTAGTTATTGAATGTCATCTCTGTTTCTTCAAAAACTATTTTTGCAAGGTATGATGTAGAGATATTAAATTCATCTGCCACATATTGTAAAGATATCTCATTCCTTGTAAAATTTTGCGATATGTATATGATGATATTTTTCTTTAGCGCAGAGTAGTTAAGTTCTTTCTGTTTGTCATTTTGTGCACACAGCATAGTTACCAGCATTTGCAGGTGGCTTTTGAACTCAGTTATATCATCTATATGGTACTGCTTTGATATAATATCATTCACATCTAGGGGAATGCTGTTTTTTGATGCAAAGTGCAGTAGATTGCCTGTAACCTCTGAAAGCATATGGCGCATTATGATGAATGAGCTACATTTATCTTTGATAAACGAAATTATAATATCCACAGCCTCCAGTGCTGTTTTTGTGTTGGAATAGCGGATACTTTGGTTAAGTAGGGAATAGTCAATCTCTGGGTAATCGGAAGTTACGTAGTTTTTATCTTGATATTTTACTATACAGCTATCGTCCTGTGTAGTGTCCACTGCTATTTTAGCTTTTATAAATGACTGCGAACATTTATATGGTGTACCACAATCTGTGCCGATACCAATTCTGAATTTTTCACAAAGATAGTTGGAGATGTTCTCTGCAATATGCACTATATCTATCTTGCTGTTAAAATTTACAATAATTGCGGTTAGGTTCTTTTCTGTAATAAGCTCCAGTGGGTATATATTCACTGCGGGCATTTTTATGTTGGCGAGCATTTGCAAGGTGTTACCACTTGTGGCGATTATAATAACATTAAATTTGTCATATACAAAGTCGATTTGCGCACGTTGTATAAAATAATCCAGATTTTCTTCACTGTTCTGCCCAAGTAAAATCTGCTCCAGACAGCGGTTATACACAATGGGCATATTCTTTGCCACTTCTTTTTGTAGCAAATCATGGCTACTAACTATGGAACGCAGTTCGTCTATCTCGTTTGTGCCACCTTTTTTCTGGACAAGTTTGCGTATTGGGGAATAGTTGTAGTAAGCAAACACCACAGCTAGCATTATCCCCACAAAAGAAATGCTACCGATTAGTAGATAGAAATTTTGCGTTTCTTCTTCTATCGCAAAGTATGCATCATCATAGTCCAGCAACACACAGTAGGACATACCAGTGGTTTCGGATATGGATTTTGCAAGCAGAGCTTCATCTAGCTCAAACACGCCAGAACCACGAAATTTCTTTATTTCATCATACAAAGCTTCGTTCCCAATCGTGTCACTATCGCCGATATTGTTTAGGTATACTATATTTAGGTACTCATCAAATATCAGCACAGTGCCATTAATAGAGCCCATATAGTCCTCGAATATATCGTTTATTTGCATACTATTATAGTGAAATATAACACTGCCATCGGTCTTGATATCTGAATAGGGGAGTGGATATGTAAAAAACATACCACTTGTCAGCTCTGTGTCCGATACTCGGTTTGTCGGGAACACCTCATGTATATTAACTTGGTTTATACGGGTGAAAAAATTAGTCATCGTCATATTAAACGCATTGCTCATTAGTTTCTCAAAGTCACTCATGCTCATTTTTTCGTCATATGTAACTATGGTGGAGTAATCGCTCTTGCTATAAAGAAACACGCTAGGTATAGGGGTGACACTATTTGTGCAATAGGCAATTACAGCCTGTTGTTCATATTCGTTGCCATTCTCCACCAATTTAGTTATATCATATTTGGAGCCTATGTTTAGTGCAGTGGTATTGAAGTCGTTCATGATATAATCTAGGCGCGTTTTCACTTGGGAAATGGCGTTGTTATAACCACTATTTATACTATCCTTTAGTACTAATACTTGGCTATCATATAGCAAAAAACTAAGCAGGATAAAAGGGATGGTTAAGACAATGAGAAAAGAAAGAATAAACTTGTGTATAACCCTAAAATTGCTTTTTATTTTTGGGAGCTGCACTCGAATCCCTCCACAATCAATATTATTTAAGTGGCTAATTTATGTGACTTTAAGTATTATATCAAATAGTGATATGATTTACAAGGGGAATAGAATAGCAGGATAGATTTCAAGCCTACTCACTAGCTAACTGATAAAGATTTAAAGGCTGTTTATATAGCTTTTAGTTGAAAGTTAGAGTATAATTAACATAATAACCATAAAAGGTGGAGCCGATATCTTTGCAGGTTTTAGTTTTGTCTTGTGGAGATTTTTTCTCGCAGTAGTCGGTATACTTACCCGATGTGAATTTGCAATAATTCCTGTAGGGTTTCTTTCTGGTACACTCAATAAATTTATTAGCAAGGCTGTCACTATCTGAAAATTTACGTTCAGCGCTAAGATAGTTATTAACAAAATCAATGTAGAGATTTTTTACACGCATAATTTCTCTATCTTTATATTTAATTTTCTAAATCCTCGGCTTACTCATGTTCATCAATCAAACACAAAGGTCGAAGGCAAGCAAGAGCAGGCTAGCAGCATTACCACAGAGGAAATGATATTGCCTACATACTCTGCGAAATAAAGGGCAAAGACGGCAATATTTGCCCACTTGCCTAGTGTACAACACTAGTGTCAGTATAATAGACAATTTTTTGTTGACAGTTTTATTATTTTGCTCTAAACTTTATATAAACAAATAATACTCCGATTGAGATAAGGGTGTAGTAGATTTTATTTCAAAATTAAAGAACCACTTTGAAAACAAAACTATAAGTGAGGTATGTATGAATCAGAAACCTAATGTAATTTTAATTGTTACTGACGACCAAGGATATGGCGATATCTCTGCACATGGTAACCCATGGCTGGAAACCCCAAATCTGGACTATCTACATGATAACTCTGTGCGACTGGAAAGTTTTCATACCGACCCACTTTGCGCGCCTACGCGTGGTGCATTGATGTCCGGAAGATATTCATTTGGGGCAGGTGTTTACTCCACGCTAACAGGTAGATACTATATGAAACCTGAGCTTAAGACTATGGCAGATTACTTTAGTGAAAGTGGGTATGCCACAGGTATGTTTGGCAAGTGGCATTTAGGAGACACCTACAAATACCGTCCCCACGAGCGTGGATTTGATGTGGCATATTCTTTTGGTGGCGGTGTTATTGGTGAAATTCCTGACCATTGGGGCAATGACTATTTTGATGATACATACACTGTAAATGGCGAGCCAAAACAGTTTAATGGGTACTGCACTGATAATTGGTTTAGCTCTGCAATAGAGTTTATTGATAGTAGTAGCGCGAACGAGAAACCATTTTTTTGTTACCTGCCAACAAATGCGCCACATGGCCCGTTTAATGTAGATAGGAGGTACTATCAAAAGCATCTGGATAAGGGCGTAGAGCCCATGCGTGCAAGATTTTATGGAATGATAGAGAGCATTGACGAAAATATTGGCAAGCTCATCAAACACCTTAAAGAAAATAATCTGTATGATAACACTATTATAACGTTTTTTGGTGATAATGGCACTGCTAGCGGTTGTAATATTGACAAAGATGGACATGTGGTAGATGGTTACAATGCAGGTATGCGTGGTAAAAAAGGGCATACATATGAGGGTGCACACAGAAATATGTGCTTTATGACGTCCCCTAACAATATATTGGGGAGGAACAGGGCTGTGCACGGACTAACGACACAGTTTGACCTGCTTGCAACCTATATAGATGCCTGCGACCTAATAAAGGGAGACCAATATGATGAGCTGGATGGGGTGAGTATGTTTTCGGCTCTGCATAATGGTGAATACCATATTAACCATGGGCGCACCGTGGTGGTGCACAACATGCAGCGTGACATGCCACAGAAATTTAAGGACTATACTGTGTTGAGGGATAATATGCGCTTGGTGCGACCGCTAACCCCAGAGAGCAACCCACTGGCACGGGGAAATTTTGCCGAGCCTATTATACTTGCACCAGAGATATACGACCTAGCTAAAGACCCGTCAGAGCGAAATGATATTTATAGCGACAATGTGCTCCTTGCAAATGAGCTTACCCTGTTTTATGAAGATTGGTACGACAGCAGGGTAGACTATGCCATGCAGTATAGTCCGATTTTTATCGATCCTAACACGGAAAATGTATTGACATGTCATGCGTGGCATGATTGTTATGCAATGTGCTTTTCGCAGACACATGTACGCAAAGGTATTGATGGCAACGGTTTTTTTGCTATAAAAGTTTTGCATGGAGGAAAGTATGAAATAGAGCTGCGTAGGTGGCCGCATGAGAGCCAGATAGCGTTAAATGGAAGCTGCCAAAGCGAAGCTAGCACAGATAGAATTTACATAGAAAAGCCTGCTGGCAAAGCGTACAATATAGAGAAAGCGCAGCTACTAATACTCGGTGAAAAATATGAATGCAAAGTGTCTGCTAAAGACAAATCTGCAAAATTTGCTGTGGATTTGCCAGTAGGTTCATATAACTTACGCACGCGGTTTGTCATGGATGACCTAAAAACCATTGGCGCATACTATCTATATATTAAACATTTGCCTACTGCCACCCTAATGATAATGGAATAAAGACAAGTAAAAGCAATCCGTATAACAAAAACTCAATACGAAATATTCTAACCAATAGGCGATACAAAGGTATCTATACATATAACGACTTAGAAATAGCCGACGGTATACCTCGACTTATTGATGACGATACCTTTGAGCGAGCACAGATACAGCTTGAAAAGAATAAGA
>CAYJFF010000049.1:0-23134 GCA_964369345.1 uncultured Oscillospiraceae bacterium | reverse complement strand
ATTTATGATATCAACCCATATCAACAGATAAAAGCGATAATATTTGTTGATGTTGAATCTATTTTCGCGAGCAACAATAATTTTGGAGATTTTACTATACAATATATTTTTGATGAAAACAACAACCTTATTTCCTCATATAATTCAGGTGTTAATATTTCAGACAGCGAGGTTATACCATACGTTTTATCTACAGATTTACAGAACATAAGTGTAAACAACATGAATTTTTCAGTGTTAAAAGCCACACTTAATGATAATTATACATACATATATTTAATTGATGAAAGCTACATTATGCAGAGTATGGATGAAATATCGCTTGCAATATTTATAATGATTGTTTCTAGTGCTTTGTTATTTATTATCGTGCTTCTATTTAATCTTAAATGGCACTACTCTCCCATAAATTCACTTTGGAAGTTATCTGATACTATCTTAAATTCTTATAACGAAATAGGAGATACAGAGGGTGGTATAGAGGTTATTGAAAAAGCTATAACCACTTTACAGGCGGATACAATAGATCTTAAAGAACAAAATGTACATATGTACAACAAGATCGGTGAAGCTGGTAAGTACTACTTTTTAAGAACATTACTGGACACAGATTATGCCGAGCCTAATGTACAAAATTTAATGAAAGAGCTTGGTATATCTTTTAAATATAACAATTTTGCAGTAGTTACTGTGCATATTGATTGTTTAGTAAATAGAAAACAATATATGCTTTTAATTGCCGATCTTATAAGTAAAGAAGCCTCATGTTTTTACAGCACAGAGGAATTTAATAAAAAATTTATTTTTTTGGTTAATTTTGCCGAAAGTGAATCGTTTGAAAAGAAGTTCTCAGATGTTTTAACAGAAGCATGCATCTCTCTAAAGCAAACATTCGATGTATCTGCTGTTGTAGGTGTTAGCAAGTTTTTTAATAGTCTATCAAATGTTTCTTCGGCTTTTGTGGAAGCAGATATCGCTTTGGATTATAGACTGATTTATGGAAAGCAAACAGTAATTTTTTCTAAAAATATTGTTAACAATAAATATTCTGTAAAACCTTATCCGTTTGAGGAATTAGATAAGATGGAGCAGCTATTGTATTCGGGTACGGTTGAGCAAGTGAAAATGCAGATAGATATTGTTTTTACGATAATTAATCAAAATACACCACTTTATTTTGCTAAAAGACTTGCTTACGATATAGTCAGTATTCTTTCTAAATGTATTTCTTCTCTAAACAATATTACAAACGTTGAATCTATTGCATATTTTATCTCTAATTTTAACTCTATTGAGCAGCTAAAAGAAAATGTTGTGCTGATTGTGGAAGATATGTTTAAAGAATATAAGGAAAACTCCACCTATTCAACAGGATATAATATACTACAATATGTTAATGAACGAGTTTATGATGTGGAATTTTCTGTTACTAACTTAGCAAATGATTTTAGCATTAGTGCACCACTTGCAAGTATGACATTTAAGAAATTTCAGGGCGAAACGTTAATGAACTATATAACAAAAAAGAGAATGGAGAAAGCAAAAGAGTTACTCTTGTTACAGAGTGGCAAAACTTATGATATTGCAAAGCAGGTTGGTTTTGAAAATATCACTAGCTTTAATCGAAGATTTAAGCAATATTTCGGCATGACACCTTCACAGATGATAGCCTCTACAAATAATAGCTAATAAACATTAATTAAATATATTTAATTTTTGCATATAGTTAGTAATATATATGTATTTGTAATCACTTGTTAGTAAATAATACCAATTATAGAAATTCTAGTTGTTTACATTTTTTTTAATTTTTGATAAAAGATTTAAATAATGATAAGATTAATCTACAACAGTACAATGTTTTGTGAATTCATCACTATAACACTGTACTGTTTTTGTGTATAATTATTGATGATTTACAGTGATTAACTAGTATGTTACTATTAATTCATAAATTACGAGGAGGCAGTGTATGACAAAAAAAAGATTCTTAAAAGCATGGCGACGTGATAGATATCTATACATAATGTGTGTGCCTACTATCATATTTATAGGACTGTTTAAGTTTGGGCCTATGTACGGATTGCAGTTAGCGTTTAAAGATTATAAAATCATGGACGGTATCTGGGGTAGCGAATGGGTAGGGTTTGAACATTTTATAAAATTTTTAAACTATCCACAGTTTTGGACAATACTTGGTAATACAATCGGATTAAGTCTTTATAACTTAGCTACATTCCCTATTTCTATTATACTTGCACTTTTTCTAAATCAGGTAAGGAACAAGGGCCATAAAAGGTTTATGCAGACGGCATTGTACCTACCTCACTTTATTTCCCTAACTGTAATATGCGGTATGGTGGTAATGTTTACTTCACCAAGCATAGGTATCATAAATACTTTAATGGAGCTTGTAGGAATAGCACCAATAAACTTTATGGGCTCGCCAGACTATTTCCCACACGTGTATGTTTGGTCAGGTGTATGGCAGAATGCAGGTTGGGGTACTATTGTGTATTTAGCTGCGCTATCTGCCATTGATGAAAGTTTGTACGAGGCAGCTACATTGGACGGCGCAAATAAATGGCATATAATAAGATATATTGATATACCATCCATTTCACCGACGATAGTTACTCTATTCATCCTTCGTGTCGGCAGTATTATGCAGGTTGGTTTCCAAAAGGTTTGGTTACTACAAAACCCTGCTAATATGGAAGCAGCACAGACAATATCTACCTATGTATATCAAGCTGGTTTGTTAGGTGGGCAATTTTCCTACTCCACAGCAATAGGTTTGTTTAACAACGTCGTAGATGTAATGATGCTTTTAATGGCAAGCTATTTAAGTAAAAAACTAACAAACACTACATTATTGGACGGTTAGGAGGTTGCAGAAGATGGACAATGTTCAAGCCCTTAAATACAAAAGTGATAGGAGTACAAAAATAAAGAAAAGCTCTGCAGACTTTTGGATAGATATTTTTGTGTATACATTTTTGCTTATACCAGTATTTTTTACACTCTACCCTATGTACTTTGTTGTAATATCTTCATTTTCAAGCCCTTCAGCAGTTTCGACTGGTAAAGTTATTTTTTGGATAGTAGAGTTTTCTTTTGATGGCTATAGGTATATGCTACAAGACGAGACAATATGGACTGGATATCTAAATACTATATTTTACACTATTACAGGTACATTTCTCAGTGTAGTCACTACAATGCTTGTCGCATACCCCTTATCAAGACATTATTTTTCGGGCAGACGGGTAATGATGCGTCTACTACTATTCACAATGTACTTTAGCGGAGGTCTAATCCCTACTTTCGTGCTTGTAAATGATATTGGCTTATATGATACACGTGCAATTATGATTGTTATAAGCTTAGTTTCTGTACATAATATCATAATTACTCGTACATTTTTAAAACAAAACATACCTGATGATCTGGAGGAAGCCGCATCTATCGATGGCTGTACTTCTATACAATTCTTTTTTAGAATGGTAATTCCACTTTCGGGTGCTGTTATATCGGTACTGGTACTTTATTATGGTGTTGCTCATTGGAACGAGTACATGAATGGTCTTATCTATCTTGCTGACCCTGATAAACACCCCTTGCAGGTAATTTTAAGACGAATACTGGTACAGACGAATGCCGCTTTAGATACTTTGGATCAGAGCATATATTTCGAGCAGATGAGAGCCGCAGAAGCAATGAAGTATGCTACAATTATAGTGGCGAGTTTACCTGTAATGATAATATATCCTCTGCTACAAAAAAAGTTTGAAAAAGGCATTATGTCAGGAGCTATGAAGGGTTAAGCAGTTTAATAAACTGTTTATAATGGTGTTCAATATATAAAAAAGGAGAAATATTATGAATTTGAGAAAAAGTCTAACGCTTACACTTGCTGGCGCAATGCTACTTAGTACCGTTGCTTGTACAAGTGAATCATCAAGTAGTGGTGCAACATCCTCTCCCACCTCGACTGCTACAAGTCCCGGAGCCGCAACTACTAACGACGGATTGCCACCAATCTCTGAAGTAAAGGCAGAATTTACGATTGGTACAAAGATTGCAGGCGATACAACACTTGAGGAAACGCTCGTAATGCAAAGAACACTTAGTCAAGTACCTAATATGGACATAGAGTTTACCTACTGGATGGATAACGAGCCAAGAAACCTAGCGTTTAACTCTGGCAATTACCCAGAAGTTGTTATAGGAAACTATGTGCTTGAAACTAGTGATGCACAAAGTTATTCACAACAGGGTATTTTAGTAGCTTTTGATGATTATGTAAGTCCTGAGCTAACGCCTAACATTCAGCGTGCATTTGACGAAATTGAAGATTATAAGACAGATCTTAACCAGATTGACGGTAAAGTGTATTATCTGGCAAGTGCTAACCATGATATGTCCCAGGCAAGGCAACTTGAAGAGACTTGGTGGATTAACAAAAACTGGCTTGAAGCAGTGGACAAAGAAGTTCCAACAACACTTGATGAGTTTTATGATGTACTTAAAGCATTTGATGCCGCAGGTGATCTAAATGGAAACGGCGATGATGACGAAATTCCTTTTGGACCAAGATTTGCTGCAAGAACTGCAAAGGTTGGCATTAACTCTTTAGCAGGTGCATGGGGTATGCCAAGTGACCCTGCTGCTTCTACTCCACATATGCTAAGAGATGGGCAGGTTACATACTCAAGGAGTAGCGACGCATGGAAGAATACACTTGCTTATATGAATATGCTTTGGGAAGAAGGACTTGTTGACCCTGAGATGTTCACAATGACAAATGATATGCATAACGGTAGAATCGGCTCAACTACACCTATATATGGTGCATTTGTAGCTTGGGATGATAGTAACGCTAGAGCTGCTCAGGGATATACAAGAGAAGACCCAGATTATGTGCCAATTTATCCTATGAAAGCTACTGCCGACTCTCCAGACCCTAAATGGTTTATGAGAACTACAAACACCACACATATGATCCCTTATCTTGCAATAACAAACAAAGCGGTAGTAGATGACGAGGTAGAGGCTATAATGAGATTTGTAGACCTATATCTATCACCAGAAAACTCACTGGATACATTCTTTGGCGAAGAGGGTGTACATTACGAAAGTATAGGTAATAATCAATATCAACTATTGTTAAAAGATGACGGTACACATTTTACCGAGGCAGAAAAAGAATATGTTGCTGGGTTAGGTGCGCCAGGACTGTTGTGCCCAAGTTTCTATACTCCTTTAGAGCTTGACCCTACAGATCCAACACTTTCTGATTCTCAGTATTATCACTTAAATTATTACGTTGATGGTTATCATCCATATCTTGATACAGAGATAGTTCCTCCTACTGTGCAGCTAACCGCCGAAGAGACCGACACAGTTTTGAACCTGAAAGTAGAGGTAGAAAACTATACCGTATCTAAAGCAGCTGAATTTATTACTCAAGGTGGCATAGAAGAGGGCTGGGATCAGTATCTTGCTGAGCTAGATGCTCTAGGACTACCTGTAATAATTGATACACACCAAACAGCATACGACAGATGGTTGTCACTACAGTAAATAAATTATATTATAGTTTTAAGACAGGGTGGATTATTATCTATCCTGTCTTAAAACAAAATGACTAGATTTGACTTTATAGTCAAACCACCCTAAATCCCACGTAGTTTACCTACAAACTTTCGTGGTAATTGTATTTATACAAAAATGAAATCTTTTCTCTGCAACAAAAAACCAAGCTACGACAGCTTGGTTTTTTCTATTCTCTTGCGTTTTTCTCCCCTAAAATATAAAGAAATAAACGCTTTTAATGATAACAGTACAATTTTTGATATTAAATTGCAATAAAAAAGTGCTTTTCAATTAATTCTGTGGATAATCCTTGCACTAGAAGCGAGCTATATGTTTTTATAGTGCTTATCTAGCTGTAATAATGATTTCCTGTGTTGCACCGTCACGACAGGTGAATTCTAGAACACTTTGTCCACAACCATTTTGCACAATGCTTCCATTGCCTTTTATAAACTCAATGTTCTCAATCTCTGTTTTTAGTAATATTGCTACCTTTGATGCCATGCTTTCGTTATGTATCCATGGTCTACCATATACAGATTTATCCAAAAAGTTTCTGTGCACATCATAGTTATCACTTTCATCAATAAAGAAGCGCATGTCTGGATCACAAATGGCGAGAGTATAGCTTTTTTCAGATGTCTTTGTTACAGAGAGAATACATGGCTCAGTTACCATACCAATTAGCTCATCTTCCACTTCATAATTAGCTTCAAAAAGCACCATATTCACTGTGTTTTGATACTGCACTATATGAGCAGATTTATCCTGCTTTTTTATAATGAAATCATTTTCGAAATCTATCTGTTTCATCTGCTCCATACTAGTTTCCATTTTTATGATATAGCAGTAGCTTTCACATTCTGGGTATACACCATGTGGTATCACAGCAAAGGTATTTTCTCCACTAGTATCATATCTATCCATCATATCGCATGAATAAACTGGTGCAGTATAATACTCAATAGCCTGCCCTCTAAACACATAATATCCATGCCCACGGTTATCTATAAAAATATTTTCCTCTCGTGTAGAGCCTGTGCCACAGTCTTGGAAAAGAATAGTTTCTACAGGTGCGCCAGAGCTGTTTCGGATATCACTACCCACACATAAAATCATGTCACCAAAGAAATGGTATGTTTTGTTAGCATAATGATTTTGTAGATTGTACTTTGGTGGGCCTTGCAATTTCAGTGCAAATACACCATTCTTGTCAGCGCAATCAAGCCCTCCTACAAAGGCTTGGTCAGAAAATGTGGTGTCACCAATTTGGTCCTCTACCACTTGGGTAGTAGATTTCAGCTGGGATAATGGAATAATAGGTGCAGTAGTTCCACTAAAACGACGATAATCAAATCCGCTGTCTAGTAAAATTCCATTGTTCACCCCTTGGTCCAGACTTGGCTTATGCAAAAGCTCCACAAAACCAAAATTGCGAAACAGAGCAAATGCACTATATCTACTGCTATCATCCATGGTTTCCGCCCAAATTTCCATACCGAATACATATTTGCTTAGCCCTTTTACCATTACAGAAAAATCATTTCGGCGATGTATTGCTGTAGCAACATATGTGAGTGTTTTATGCGCATCCATTTTTGGCATTGGTGCAAACCCTTGGGATTTCAGCTCTTTATACAATGGAGTTTTCATTTCCTCGCTATAGGTTTCTGCAAGATACAAATACATTTGAGCAAGCTCTTTATCACCAGTTGCCTTGGCTGTATATGCAAATTCAAGAACACTCGCCTGTCTGCCAAACTCCACAAGACCTGGGAACTTCTTATGTGTAAACCCATATCCATACTGACACAACGCAAATGTTTCATAGCAACCATTATACAGTAAAAACTCAGTGGTAAGAATATATTTAAAACGTTTAATAGCCTCCTCACTTAGTGCAAAAACAGTATCAGCAAGCATATACATAACGCGTGATATGGTATAGTTTGGTACAAGCTCATATTGCTTTATATATGTACAGTGGTGGAAAGCAGTGCCATCAGATTTGTAACCTGTCAATAGCCCAGGTGCAAAACCCAAACAACGCTTTTCTATATATTGTAGCAAACAACGCATATCCCTTACTTTTTCAGGGGTATTTTCCATAAGCAGTACACACACTAGCAGGCTTGGTAATTGTGTTCCTGTCACATCAGTATCTTCAAACTGTGCATTTGCCACCCCAATAGATGAGGTTGTTTTGTAAATTTTCGGGAAATGGTACACATCTTTTAGGTAGGATGCCCATTCGTCCCAAACACCAATGTTTTGCATATGCTTTTTCATATATAGAAGGCTGGTAGCAACACCTCTACCCGTGTACCAAGCGACACGCCCTGGAGCAGTATCTTTTAGGTGATATAACATATCCAAATACATCTCCATATACTTTTCGTTTGGCGTTTTATCATATATGATTGCAATGCTTTTCATCAGATTAATAAAATCTCTATCAACAGAGCTTTCAAACACCTTGCCTGTCACTCTTTTTCCACTGCGAACAATATTATACTTTTTGAAAGACTCTACTACGTCCTCAGGGAAAATATGTGGCTCAAATTGAGATGTATCTATGTCAATAACCATCTCACGATAGCATTGTTCTATTTTATCAAAGGCTAATATTTCTTCCTGTGTAATTATTGGAGGTGCAGGAAAAAGTGGTTTTACCCCATCATATACACTTTCTGCTGATTGGTGAATGATGCTACGTTTAGTATGCTTAGGTAGGTTTGGTATTTGATCAGCATGTGCCGAATAAATGAACATAGGGTTAGTTCTTTTTTCAAACATAAATTTATCCAAATATAACACACCTTCACCATCACCTAGATATGTGATCGTGAAGTCTTCTAGATATTCGGTATATTCTCCCACCATAAAGCCACGCTCGTATGGCATATTAATTCTCTTGTACCCTGTAAAATTGATTATGTAATCAAAATACTGCTTTGTTTCACGATTAAACCCAAAAGCAAAGCGGAATTTATCTTCTGTAGCTACTTCACTATAGACAAAACAAGAAAAACATTTTGATTGATTATCCGATATGGTGTTTATAGGTAGCTTAAGTGAAATGCTTGCTCCTTTCTCGTACTCCCATTTCAAGGCGTTATCGGTAACATAATGTTCCTTTGTATAGTTTATACTGCTGTTTGTAGTCCGAATTTCATGTGTTTTATTCTCAATTTTAACTTGCATTTCTTTCACCTCATACATTTTTCGCCGCATACTATTCTGATGATATTTTTGTAACTTTGTACTGTGCAAATATAAGTGGTATATGCAAAAGCAATAATGCTTAAAAAAACTGTGTAGCTTTGTGCAACTGAAAAACAAAACGTTTCATACATCGTTCTTATTATACACCTTATTTAATAAAATATCAAGCTGTAAAAATGAAAAAACAGCTATTTTTACTATTGATTAGGCTTGTAGTTGAGAAATGGTAGTCACTATAACACTCAACCCATATTAGCCTCTACAGTGAAAGTCAATATCTAATTTAACTTTTATTACAATCAACCGAATAAACAAGTACAGTTTCCATATCTGCCATTAGCTTTTGTTGAAGTGCGTAAAAATCAATATTTTCAATAACATCAAGACATTCTTCTGTTACACCAAGGTCTAAAAAGATTTACTAAGGCCTCAGATACAAACTTCCAAAACAGTTTAGAAAAGCAACGTAATTTTGAGTCGCTTCTAATGACTATGCAAGATAATTCTTGATTTAAGATTATAAAAAAGTGCTTTCGGACTATTCCTAAAGCACTTTTTGATGTTTAACCCAAACATGAGTATCACTATACAATATATATAAATAGATTTTTTATACAAGACTATCTAAAACTTTTATAAGTTCTTTACGATTGCTTTCTTTAAGTGCGAATGGATGTGGATTTGCAAAAATGCCATAATCGTTGTCAAAATATTTGCCACTTGCATTTGCAAATTCCTCTGATAAAGATGCTTTATATAAAATGTTTGCACCAATAGACAAATCATATCCGTCTCGTCCATAAGCTGTTTTGACCATTTTGCTCCCTAAAAACGATTTCGGGTTGACAGAAACCACAACTGCATTATCGCCTAATTCTTCGGCAAGTTCCATTGACCACATGGTAATCGCAAGTTTACTTTGTGCATAAGCCCTATCATGAGAAAGCTTACTTCCTGCTTTCATAGCATTAAAATCCACGTCTGTTTGCGCCGCAGATGAAAGGTTAATCACTCTACCTTTTGTGCTTAAAATCGGCAACAACATTTTTGTCAAAATATATGGCGAAATTGTATTCACAGCAAAACGCACATCAAGTCCGTCTTTAGTAGTCACATCGTCAGAAACAAAAATACCCGCATTATTGATAATAACATCTATTTTATCATTGGTAGATAAAATTTCTTCTGCTAACTTCTTTGCGTTTTTTAATAATGACAAATCAGCTACAAAAGTTTGTATATTTGGGTTTATATCTAAAAGCTCACTTTTAATTTTTTCAAGTTCGGTGCATTCTATAAATTCGCCATCATCACGCATTCTTTCAAGTGGTGTGCCTGTTGAAACAGAAGTTGTCATAAGAGAGAGTATATATGGTGGAAATTCATTTAAAAGTTTTGCTGTTTGTTCAATGTGAATTTTTCCATTACCTTTTCCAGCAACACCTGTCATAATGATAGCGTCCCAACTCATTCCAGCTTCTTTTACTCTCGCAAGACATTCGTAAGCTTCTTTTTGTGTAAAGCCTTTGTTCATTTGGGATATAGTGGGTGTATAGGTGAAAAAGGTGCAACAGTAGTTGTCGTACCTTTAAATACAAACTAAATCATTCCCCATTTTGCAAGTGATTGCAATGTTGGTATAAGCTCCTTAGATTTTTCAGTAACAAAATACTCTACTCGAATTGGCATTTCATTATATTGTACTCTTGTAATTAATCCGTCTTTTTTTAAATCTTTTAGAGAAGACGCGAGCATCGTGTTTGTAATTCCGTTCACTTTTTTCATAAGCTCGCTATATCGAATACCAACACTGGATGAAAGCACACAAATAATCGGAATTTTCCATTTGTCACCGATTTTTTAAGAGCCATTTGTAATGAACATTCTTCCATACAAGGGCAGTGACTGGCTTTACACTTACTCATATTTTTCTTATCTCCTCATATTTATTTGTGTAATTGACTATAAATTTTATATATGTTATTATTGTATCAACTAAGAAAAACAAAGTTAATAATCAAAAAATGAGTATAGGAAAATTGACAATGAATGATGTGAACGCAATGAAATTTAATAAAGAAATCACCTATTTCAATATTGGTTGTAGTTATGATATGCTTTATCCACAAGCGAGCGATAAGGTCTTAAAAATACTTAATGATAATTTTGGCATTGATAAAGAGTATAACAAATGTTGCAGAATAGAGCCTAAATTAGAAGAAAAGTCAACTCTTATAAATATATGTGCAGGATGTAGTGAAAATCTTGTTAATTATGAAGGTGTTGATATAATTACATTATGGGAAGTTTTAGACAGCATAGAAGATTTAAAGCTACCTGACCACAATGGAATGATAGTTACGATACATGACGCATGTTCGTATAGAAAAAAAACTCATATCTATAAAATAGTAAGAAACCTACTTAAAAAAATGAACATTGAAATTGTAGAAGCCGAACTTAATAGCCAAAAAACAGTCTGTTGTGGTCGCTCTTTTTTTGGTAAAGTATCTCTTGAAAAAATATATGATCAACATCAAAAAAGAGGTTCTCAAATGCCCCTGCAAGATGTCGTGACTTATTGTAGTTTCTGTATGAAATCAATGGCAAACGCAGGAAAAACTTCACATCATCTACTAAATCTTATTTTGGATGAAAAAACAGATGTAGGAGAATTAGATTTAATGAAAAATGGTGCAGAACTTCAAAAATACAAAGAAGAAAATAACAGAATGTCTAATTAAGAGAGGTTATAATGAATATTACAAACACATATACTTTTGCTTTTTCAGTAAAAGGTACAACGAAAAAATTAGTAAATGAAATGGGAAAAGTTTTTCCTAATGTAGAATATACTGATTTAACTAAAAACAACTTAGAAAAAGATTTTTCTGAAAATGAATTAATTGTAGTTGGAGCTCCTGTTTTTGGTGGAAGAATACCTAACCCATTAGCAAAAAAGCTCAAATCATTAAAAGGAAATAACACTCCTGCAGTTGCAGTAGTGGTTTATGGTAATCGTGCGTACGATGATGCTCTTTTAGAACTTAAGGATATACTAACAGAGCAAGGGTTCAAGGTAGTCGCAGGGGTTGTTTTTGTTGCAGAACATTCACTTGCACCAAATGTGGCGACAGGTAGACCAAATGAAAATGATTTGAAGATTGCAAGAGAATATAGCGAGCAAATTATGGCAAAAATCAATTCAGCTACAGATATGAATTCATCGCAAGAATTAAAAGTTCCCGGCAAATTTCCTTATATAAAGGCTTCGGACTCCCACAAAGCACAAAAAGATAGTGATTTAAACCCATTTATGAGAAAATTAGTAAACTTTATACTCCCGAAAATGTTTAAAGGTGAAAAGAACACTGAAATTTATATTTAATGGGTATACAAAAGCTCACACAATATGTGTGAGCTTTTAGTTTTTATAGAAATTATAAAATTCACTACCTTTATGCAAGTATCTTTTGGGATATAGTGGCGTATAACGAAAAACAACCCTGTTCAAGTTTTGCTTGATACAGGGTTGTTTTTATGTGTTCTTTTTCTTTTTAAGTGATATATACATTTTGCTTTTCAAACATTGTTTTTGCGTAATGCTGTGGAAACTTAAAAGCGAAGTAACAAAAGGCACTTGTCACACCTTAAATGGTGGATAAATGCCTTTGTTAAGTATAATTAGTGAGATATACGAATTATCAATTGAACTCTTTGTTGTACAATCTACCTGCGTTAATTACAACCAAAATCGAACCTATATTATGTAGCAATGCACCTGTTGTCTGGTTTAGTAGTCCTATAGTTAAACAAATAATTGCTACCAATTGATGATGAGGACAGCCTATAAAATTTTGTGTAAAAGAGAAATCCTAGAAGAAAAAACTTTGTTGGGAACTGTATGACCATCTTAGAGCTTCCCTTAATATTCAGCCTACTCCCTGAGTAGAGATGTGGTATGCACGACTTAGGCGTGAATGCCATGGCTCTGCTCAGGGAGTACTATTTTCTAAAGGAAAAAATGAAAAACTAACACTCATTATTTAATAAGTCAGATATTCACAAATTTTGCACAGGTAAAATGAAACTTAGTTGTAAGCTCTATCGTAAGCACCTTGCCAGATAGCAACAACTTCATTTGAGCCTAGTTCCTCTACTCTTGCTAGGTAGTCGTCAAATGTTTCATCAACGCTTTCGCTACCAAGCACCCATTTTTGTATCATCTCTGATGTATATGTGGTTAGAGCTGTTTCTAGTTTAGCTTTTTCGTCAATTTCTTCAGGAGTTAGAGGAAGTGATAGACTATCAAGTGTGGTTATATATGGAGTGTGCTCGTTGTATAGCTCTACACCCTGTACAGCTAGGTCGATTGTCCATTGTTTCTCGTAGTCGTAGTCCTGCTGATAACCAACTTGAAGTACACCCATATCCATTAGAACATCATTTACAGGAATTTCGCCATTTAGTAGCTCGTCGGTGAAGATAGGCTTGCCGTCTATCATTGTATATGTTTCGCCCTCAATACCAAAGTTCATAGCTCTTGAACCCTCTTCAGTGAATAGGAAGTCAAATACTTTTATAGCAGCTACAGTGTCCTCGCAATTTTTGGAGATACCCCAGCCTGTGCTATATATTTTGCTACGCTGGAACTGAGTAAATTGCTTGCCATTTGGAGCAACAGGAGGAAGGATTGGCAGCCAGTCAAGACCCTCTATTTCATCCTCATATGACAGCTGATACTGACCAGTGGAAGCTACCCAGTCTACAGTAGATGCACCAATGTTTTGGTTGAACATAACTTCACGAGTATCTTTACCACGTGTAAATATCTCAGGATCAATTAGCCCGTTAGCATACATCTGTGCTACACTCTTAGCTGCCTCTTTGAATTCAGGTGTATATCTATCGTCAACTACTGTGCCATTCTCGTCTACATAAGGAGATAGAGATATTCCATATAGGTTAAACATAGATATAATACCATTCATACCAGAAGTCGCACGGTCAAAATAACCTATTTCGTCAGCTTGTCCATTACCATTAACATCTTCTGCTAAGAATCTTGTTAAGGCATCAACATACTCCTCAGTTGTTTCTGGAACAGGAATATCCAGTTTGTCTAGCCAGTCTTTACGGATATACATAACCTCAGAAACAGAACCGTCAAGTAACATAGGCAGGAAGTATAGCTTGCCGTCGATACTACAAGCTGCTTTTACATCTGGGTTCTCATCTAGCATCTTTTGAATGTTTGGTGCATGTTCTGCAATTAAATCGTCAAGAGGAATAAGTAGGTCTGCACCTGTCTTTAGTAGATTGTCACGTGAAGCGTGAATAATGTCAGGTAGATTTGGGTCAGCTAACATTAGGTTGAACTGCTCGTTAGCGTCACCACCTGCTGTTGTTGGGGCTGCACCTTCCAAAACGGTGTTTGTCTCTGCTTGGATATACTCCCAGATTGGTTGGTCGGGCTTAAATACACGAAGTCCGTCATAATAGTAAAATGAAAGCTCCGCAGGCTCAGAAGATGTATTGTCGGTTGTGCCAGAAGTTGTTGGTGTAGTATTACTATTGCTGTTATCAGTTGGCTCGCTAGTAGTTGCACAGGCAGTAAGTAGAATTACGCTAGCAAGTATAAGCGATAAGGATTTCCTAATTTTCATAATAAATATCTCCTTTGTATTCGTTTAACCACTTGGGTTGCTCTGTGCCTTTAGTATATACAAAGGAAAAAGGTATTGTAAATCGTTACTTTTCATTGATATCATCATAAACCAATGAAAACAAGGCATTATTTCATATAACAAAAGATTTTAAATATAACATTAGTTTTTCGATATTTACGCTAATTTATTCGCATTATCAACATAAACTCGCTTAAATACTAGACTTTTGATACTGTCCGGGTGACACACCCTCTTTTTCTTTAAATAACCTTATAAAAGTATTGGTGTTTGAAAACCCTACGGATATAGATACATCTTTTATCTTGACATTCGGTGTTTCAAGAAGTATTTGCCGTGCCATTTGTATTCTATAAGAGTTTAGATATGCTTTGAAAGTTTCACCTGTTTTTTCTTTAAAGAGTATCCCGATATAATTAGATGAAAGGTTAAAATGGTCCGCCATATCTTGCAAAGAAATATCTCGATCGTAGTTCTCGCTTATATAATTAATTAACTGATGCTTTGTATTATTGTTTTCGTTGTCTTCGTTTATGATGTTATAGCAGTCTAAGAACATCACAACAATAATATTTTTAAGTTCTTCGAGTGCTGGGACGGATAAAAGAGCATCTTGTATCTCGCCCGATAACTTTAAATTAGGTAGCATAGAAGATAACGTTTTGGCAATAACCTCGAACACTTCATCTTTGTTATTATAATTTGCGTCAAGATAATCTATTATCTCACTCTGCACCGTTTGAAGATAAGCATTTTTGTTTTTCTTACTGATATTGTATAGTAATAGTTTTTTGCTACTATCGCTAAATACAAAGGACTGGCTTTGGTCAACACTAAGTTCTTCTTCGGTAATAATAGTATTTTTGTTAGTGATTGTAGCTGTCTTCGTTGCCTCCAAAAGAGCTTTATATCTATTGCTAACGGTGCTGAGTTTTGATATCTTTGAAAGTATTATATTGTTTTCATCTGTATCAAGTATTGTCCCTGAAATAGCTGATATCATTTCCTTTCTTAGCGTATTACCAATAAATACAACAAATCTGTTCATAGGCATCTCGATAACATTAATATCAGTTTCAATTCCACACTGCTTACAGGCGTTAATAAGTGTATGACGTATAAGTTGTTCACTCAAAAAATCTGAGTGAGCATATTCCTTTTTACCTATTATATATAGAAAATAAAATTCATTATCGGAAAGGGCTATTTCATTTTGTTTCATAAGGTCAGCGATATTCTCGCGGTGATATCCAATAAGGAGCTCTTTAAGTAGTAGGTTTTTGTTTGAAAGCTGATTGCCAGCATACCTCTTTACATTCTCAATCTGTAATTTAATAAATTCAAATTCATCGGTTATTCCCACTACATCGCCGTAGGCATCTGTTTGTGAAACTAATTTCTTTACGGGTGCATATATCCTTTGCGTAAATACCATTATTAGTATTAGCGATACAGCAAACAGTATCCCCGTTGATAGTAACATATATAATAAGGCATCTGTATATTTTATATCGTCAGCACTGCTTTCATATGAATAGTGAATAATGTCGCTTACCTCTGATGATAGTGAATGTTCGTATCTTTCAGTTGAAATGTTGATTGCGAAGTTGTATAAATTTTCGCTTGATACTACATGGCTGGTAAGTGATGATTTTGGTATCAGCATCATAGTTGTATTGCTACCAAAGGTAGCCTTGTTTTTGCTGACAAATAAAACTTCTTCACCTGTGCCAAATATTTTGGAACGCTCGGTAAAAGAAAAATTATTATCATTTATAAACTCGACTATCTCACTGCCCTCAGCAAAATCATACTTATCATAAAAATCCCTTAGCGACAGTACAGATAGATTGCTGACCAAATTCCCTGTGTATTTATTATATATAAAGTATGTAGTATCAATATTAGGCAAAAGATTTGCGTAGTTAGATAACATTTTTTGAGTAGCAAGTGAAGCCTGAGGATTAACCTCTGCGCTGTTTTGATAATCCGAAACTTCATCTGACTGCGATATTAATGCAAATACCTTTAGAGCTGTAATTATCTTCTCGTCAATGACACGAGCAGACTCTTCCGCCCTATATTGGTTTGCAAGCAAAGCCTCCTTTTGTGCGCTTTTTATCTCTGAATTCAGCTGAAACAGTAAGGAGATTAATATAATAACTATGGCAACAAAAGAGAGCGATAATATTATTTTTCTGTAATACATTCTTTTTTTCATAACGTGCTCACCTGACACCTTTCCACTTTAATTATACTACACGATTTGACATTGTTCAATAAATCTGCTCTAAAGATATCCAAAATAAAATATACAAAATCTATTATTATACTTATTTTACATTGTTTTCTGTATATATAAATATCATAACAAATTATATCTATATACTTTAAGCAGTTGATGTATTAAGATGAGAGTAGAACGAAGCATCAAAGCAAAGGAGAGGTTAGTTTGAAAGAAATTTAGTACGGATTTAAACTATGCAGTATACAAACTAATATTATGCACAACAACCTTTTTCACTGTGTTTAAAACTTGTATATTGTTGTGCTATAATGCTCTTAATCACTCCTTTGCTTCACATGGTTAAGAGAGTACTTCTTTCGTTAAAATTTGTGCCGATGTGAAGCGGCGGAATGGAGCATTATTATGAATGTAGAAAAAAATGTATTAAGAAGAATAGGCAAAAAGTTCACGACTGATTGCAGAGAGCTCGGAGTAGCCGTAAGAAACCACTGGATACTCTACCTTATCATTGTTCCCTTTGTGCTGTACTACGCCGTATTTATGTACAAGCCGATGTATGGACTACAAATTGCCTTTAAGGATTATCAGATACTTACGGGTATTGAAGAAAGTGCATGGGCTGGCTTTGTGCATTTTGCAGAATTTTTGGGAGATGCAGAGTTTTGGAGAGCTTTTAGAAACACACTAATAATTAGTGCGTATGACCTTATTTTTGCCTTTCCTGCTCCTATAATACTAGCACTCATGCTAAATGAGGTGCGAAATGCACGCTTCAAGAAAATTATACAAACTGTTACCTACCTACCGCATTTTATTTCTGTAGTTATTATAGCTGGTCTTGTTACTAACTTTTTTGCACCCTCTGGCATTGTAAATATCATTATTGAAATGCTGGGTGGCGAGTCGGTATATTTCCTAATCAAACCCGAATATTTCAGAAGCATATTTACTGGAATGGGTGTGTGGAAAGGTGTAGGATTTGGTGCAGTTGTTTACATAGCAGCACTTGCAGGTGTAGATGAGCAGCTTTACGAAGCAGCTAAAATAGACGGTGCCGGTAAGTTTAAACAGATATGGCATATCACACTACCAGCGATAGCCCCTACCATAATAGTTATGCTAATACTAAAAATCGGTACACTGCTGTCGGTATCTTATGAGTCGATAATCTTGCTATATCAACCAGCTACTTATGAAACAGCTGACGTTATTAGCACATATGTATACCGCTATGGACTACAAAATGGTAGATACGATTTTGCTACCGCAGTAGGACTGATGAACTCGGTTGTAGGATTTATTCTTGTGTATATCAGTAATGCACTAAGCAAGAAATTCTCAGAAACAAGCGTATTTTAGGAGGAAAGAAAATGATATCAAGTCGCAGTGAAAAAATGTTTTATGCAGTAAACTACATCTTGCTTGCTTTAATTGGATTTATAACACTTTATCCGTTTTTTTATGTATTTATTGCTTCCATTAGCTCGGGCAAAGCCGTTGCAGAGGGCACGGTGTTTTTCTTCCCACGAGAAATAACCTTCGATGCTTTCATCGAGCTTTTCAAGAGCCGCGAAGTATGGACAGGTTATGCAAACAGTATCTACTATACCGTGTTCGGTACCATAATAAGCATGTTTCTAACTATTTGTGGAGCATATCCACTTTCAAAGCCATATTTTAAAGGCAGAAAAGTGCTACGTTTTCTAATGGTATTCACTATGTGGTTTCAAGCAGGCATGATACCTATGTATCTAAACTTTATATCGCTAAATATGCGAAATGAATGGGGTATACTAATCGGTATCGCAGTAAGCACATTTAACGTTATACTGCTCATCAACTTTTTTGGTGCTGTACCACAATCACTGGAAGAAGCTGCTACAATAGATGGTGCAAATGATTTACAGGTGCTATATCATGTCTTTTTACCACTCTCAAAACCAGCACTAGCAACGATATCTTTGTTCTATGGTGTGAACAGATGGAACGGATATTTTTGGTCGATGATACTACTTAGAGATGAGGATAAATATCCACTAAACGTGTGGTTGAAATCATGGATAGTTGAGAACAATGCACTTACCGAAACTGGTAGCACAATTACATCTACATACTCCGCAGATACATTCATCTATGCCACAATTATGATAGCAGTTATACCAATTATAATTATATATCCATTCATACAGCGTTTCTTTGTATCTGGTGTTATGGTTGGTGCTGTTAAGGGGTAAAAAGTAATGATTGATAGCATAATTAGACGTTATAAATCACTTTTATCATCAGTTAAGGATATGCCCACGCAAGATGCTATTGTAACAAAACACCTTGCAGATATGCAAAACAATAGTACCTATTTGTGGGCAGACCTATCAAACTTTGAAAATTCTGCCACCATTACACATAACTACCGAAGAATACTGGAAATAGCTCTGTCTTATGCAGGTGAGGGCAGTAAGTATTATGGTGATAAAACTGTGTATCTAGGGCTCATCTATGCGCTGGATTTTATGCACGAGCATCACTATGGAAAAAAGAATTATTATGGCAACTGGTGGGATTTTGAGATAGGAACTCCACTCATACTACTAAAAATACTGTTTTTGGTAGACACACCAAATATGTGTAGTTATTTAGATGATATTGCATATTATCAACCCGACCCATATATGTCAGGACTGCGTGCAAACGGTAAACGTCCGTACTCAAAATCTGTCGGCGCAAATAGAGTTGATACTGTAAAAATTGCAGTGCTTCTCTCAACCCTATGTGGCGACAACTGCTTATTGGAAACAGCAAAAGAGGCACTTGTAGAAGTGTTTAGAATGACTGTTTTTTCGACAGATGCTGTTGGTGAAGAACGTGACGGTCTTTATAAAGATTTTTCATTTATACAGCACGGGGATATTGCTTATACAGGAACATACGGAAATGTTCTCATCACCGGAATAGCTGAAATATTCTATATAACAGCAAATGTGTGGGAACTGTCAGAGTTATCAAATGTTCAAAACATATTTGATATGGTGGAAAAAAGCTTTATGCCGATTATACACGACCTGCAAGCAATGGATATGGTAAATGGTAGAGGAGCTACTAGAAAAGAGTTCCAGTCAGTGGGATTTGGTGCTCAGATAGTATCGGCAATTATACTGCTATCGCTTACCGCACCCAAGGCTTATGCACAGCGATATAAAAGTTTTGCAAAAAGTCAGTTATTAGGAGAGC
The DNA here is from genome assembly GCA_964369345.1 of uncultured Oscillospiraceae bacterium. Classification (GTDB taxonomy): domain Bacteria; phylum Bacillota; class Clostridia; order Oscillospirales; family Ruminococcaceae; genus Angelakisella. The sequence continues at coordinate 3,148 of CAYJFF010000049.1, read as the reverse complement.
GTTTCGATATATTTTTGAGCAATGTTAAATCTAAATATATAATTGAAAAAGCACTCTCTATTGTGTTTAATGAAGATATCATACCTATGCCCAAAACACCACACAGCTATGCATTTAACTATATGAAACGGCTGGTGTCGGTACGAGAAAATTTCACCTTTGCACTGGCACTGAATTCAAAATACATACGCCCATATGAATATATGTTAGAGGAAAACAAGCAGGGCTACTACACATCTGACGGAGCATATAGAATATACACCGACAGCATAGATGAGTACACAAACAACTTTGTGGCTACCATAAATCCCTACAAGATAGCAGGGGCTACGATAAAAGACACCCCTATCCCCGATGGTTCTCTATATTACTGTTCCCCCTCTGACAATGTATTTGTAATGTCGGTAGATGATTATTATGGTGTAGCAAGCTACGAGCTAGATAAAAGAAAAACTTTAGTAGATGGTAGCCTTGTGACAGAAAACGGTGTTGATACCTACGCTAAAAAATCATATTTCGTGCTTGATGATTATATTGTAGCACTCGGAAGTGATATAAAGGGCGAAGACGTAAAGACATACATTGACACCAGAAAGATACCAAACAATAACTGTACACTCACAATCTCTAGTTATATGTATTTTAGAGGATGTGGTTATATTTCAAAATATCCATTTGTTTACGAGGAATATACAGAAAACCGTAGTTACTACGATGTAAACTCTGCATATGATGACGAAAAAATCACACAGAATTATGCTAGCTTATATCTTAACCACAACGAGCAAAACAATTATGAATATGCTATTTTCCCTGTATCAAAGAGAGAATATCTAAAAAACGCATCACTTACATATCAAACACTCGAAAACTCTGATAAATTGCAAGCAATAACGTATAAAAATATGATATTTGCAAATTTTTGGACAGCATACCGATACAGCTTCATCGAAACAGATGGTGCTCTGGATATTTGTATCAATGAAAATGAAGATAATATTGAGTTATCGCTAATTGGAAATTGCACCAGCGTTACACTATATAAAGACGTGGCAATGGTGGTTTCATCAAATAGTGATGTAACAATAGCCCACGGAGTGGTGGTTGTTGATGTACCATATAATGAGAAGATTAATGTAAAACTGAAAAAGAGGTAACGTAATGAAAAAAGCATTTGAAAATTACCCTGAAATTACACAAGTGGAACTAAGCTGCGCTATTAAACAGGCGATAGGTCAAGCGAAGAAAGCAGTAGAAACACTCGGACAAAAATTTAAATCTGCACAAAGCGAAAATAACATATATCCTACCTCCGAAAATGTTGATTGGACAGAGGGCTTTTACACTGGCGAACTTTGGATAGCATATGAGTTAAGTGAGGACGAGCTATTTCGTGAAACGGCAATGTCACAGATAGCATCCTACCGCGAAAGAATGGATAAGCGTATCTTTATCGACCACCATGACATGGGATTTCTCTTTTCACCATCCTGTGTGGCTGCATACAAACTAACTGGAGATGAGTTCGCTAAACAAACAGCAATAATGGCGGCAGATAACCTAATATCACGCTTTCAGCCTGTTGGAAACTTCATACAGGCGTGGGGTGAGCTGGGTGCAAAGGACAACTACCGGCTCATTATCGACTGTCTGCTGAACCTACCACTACTATATTGGGCAAGTGAAGTGAGTGGCGATGATAAATACGCCGCCATTGCTAAAAAACATATAACCACTGCACTTGGGTGTATACTTCGTGATGACAACTCAGCATATCATACACATTTTTTTGACATACAAACAGGTAGCCCCACCGTAGGTGTTACTCATCAAGGATACCGAGATGGTTCTGCGTGGGCAAGGGGTCAGGCGTGGGGAGTATACGGCATTGCGCTTAGCTATAAATACACAAAAAACCCACAGTATATTGAAACATTTAAGCGAGTAACCGATTTTTATATTGAGCATCTGCCAAATGACCTTATTCCATACTGGGACTTTGATTTTAGCGATGGAACGACCGAGCCGAAAGATTCATCATCGGCGGCGATAGCCATATGTGGTATGCTTGAAATGGCAAAGTACCTAGATGAACAAGATGCACATTATTACCGTGGTATAGCGAAAAAGTCGCTAAAATCACTGGTGGATAACTATGCTTGTGGTGCAGAAAGTAGCTCTAATGGACAGTTGCTACACGGTACGTATGCAAAATCGTCAGAGTTTAACACCTGCCCAGACCTGGGGGTAGATGAGTGTATCACGTGGGGCGATTATTACTATATGGAAGCTTTGATAAGACTAGATAGAGATTGGAAATTATATTGGTGAGGAAGAAATAAAAATTGACATTCGTTACAGCGTCACGTAAAAGTTTTACTCAATTTTTTTCAAAAAATTGCGGTGCTTAGGCAGAGCCTAAGTCGTTTTCCTCAGAAAACGAAACACCCCTGCCTTGCAAGGCTTTTTTTGCTTCACTTTTTGAAGAAAAAAAGTGACACACCCTACTTGCAACCGAGAAATATTATATTTTGTTGGTGACGTGGGCGGCGAGCCACCTCTGGCACTACCAATAGCAATCTTTGCTTTTTCACGCACTAACTTTCTACAGAATTGTGGAGCTACTGTTAGTTTCTTCGCTGTTGTATTGGGGTGATAGTTTGCGTTTCTATATATAGTTTAATCCACCACCAAAGTTGGTACTAGCTCTGAGTCTGCGTTTGTGGTGGAGGTATACAGGCTATTTATATTCGTTTTAGAATGGAGCAATTCCTCACATAGAGTAAAATATAGAGCTGCGAAATTTACACAATGAGAATGCACAAAATAAAAAAGTCAGATTGAATTCAAAAATTCATCTGACTTTTCTATTTCACCCTTAGTTTCTAATATCTTTTTTTACAAAAAAGAAACAACCAATCAAACTGATTACTACTGCAATTGCAACTAAAGCAATAGCACCCAATGTTAAATTCAAATCATACCCCATTCCCCAAACGCTATTGTATAAATCAGGCACCAATCTAATCATACTGATATTCATATATGGAAGAATACTGTTTCTTACAATGCTTGACGAGATAAAAAATGCTCCTATTGGTGCTGATAGCATATAAAGTAACATTGTAAAACCAAGTGAGAATATAGC
>CAYJFF010000048.1:8897-23292 GCA_964369345.1 uncultured Oscillospiraceae bacterium | reverse complement strand
AGGTAGAAAGTTAGTGCGTGAAAGGTGTAAAGATGTTATGTAACCTCGCCAGTGGCATTGCCCACAGCAGCTCACCGCTTTATAATATAAATTGGGTTTTCTGCTATCATCATGTCATATCTACCCAGTTTCTTAGCCTTTGATACATTAACACAGGTAACTTCATACTCCATGGCGTTTGTATCCAAATAATGCAATGTTTGGGTAAGCGTCTGCAAAGTAACAGCAGTGATAACTATAGTAGCATCTCCGTTTTTTTGTAATATGAGGTCGATTATTTCATCCAAATTACCAGAGCTACCACCTATAAAAACCTTGTCAGGTGGCGCAAGCTTTGCCATATTCTCAGGCGCACTGCCCTCTACTACATTTATGTTAAAAGCACCATGCAGCTTTATATTCTCGCGTATTAGTGCTATAGCATCTGTATTTTTTTCTATGGCATATACTGTGCCTTTGTGGGCTTTTCTTGCCATGCAAATACTCAGCGAGCCTGTGCCAGCACCTACATCATATACCACATCATCAGGGTTTATGCCCAGTGCATTCACACAGCTATCACGTACCACTTGTTTTGTCATTGGCACTTTTCCCCTAACAAAATCCTCGTCGTACAGTTGCTCGTAGTGGTTTACATAGCCCTTATTCTCTATAAGCAGTACCGCTAAATTACCAAAGCTACTTAGTTGCTCGTCAGTAAAATCACCCACAGCCATAGTCACAATACGCTCACTTGCAAAAGACAAGTTCTCACCAACAGTTATAGTAACATCAGCTAAACCACTATCACACAGTTGCTCTACTATGGTTTTAACATTGTTCAGCCTATCTGTAAGGCAAAAAACATATTCATTATAACACACCTCTGCTACTATGTTCCCACTCTTGCCATGCAGTGACAATAGACAGACATTCTGGTATGGTATTTGCAGATGCGCTGTGAGGTACTGAAAACTACTTATCCCACTAACAAACTCAATATCAATTTCTCTCGTGCTAGTTCTTCTCTTTATAGTGCTTGCTATGCTGTAAAAACCCACATCTCCAGATGCAAGCACAGCGATAACACCACTCTGTGCTGTATTAATAAAATCACAGGTTTCATCAATCGACATAATTTTTAGCTTATCGCCCAGAAATGCAAAAGTATCACTAAAATGTACGGACGAGAGAACTTTGTCGCTCGTGGATATGATATCCATAGCTTTTTTGCTAATTAGGTTAACATCTCCCACACCAGCACCTATAATGTATATCTTCACAGCAAACACCCCTCTTTGATGTAGTTACTCACTAATTCTCTCTATAAGTATCTCTGCCAGTCTCCTATCAGCACCCATTGTTTTTGTCATTGTCACTGTTACATTTGGGTGTTTTTTTAGTGCTTCGCTTATCTCGTTTGGTATATCTTCTAGTATGTGTATTCCATCAAACAAGAAATAAGGCACCGCCTTTATCTCTGTTACACCTTTATTAACAAGGTTTTCTATGCCTTTTTCTATATTCACATCGCAGAACTCCATAAAAGCTACCTCTATCGGTGTGTCAGTTATGTCTTCTCTTACAAATGAAACTACTGTGTTTATTGTGTCCTGTGTCTCCTGTACTCTGCTACCATGTGCAAGTATTAATATACCTTTCATTTCCTATCTCCTCTACCCTATCTTGTTTAGTATTGTTTTGATTGTATTCACAGTGAAATCTATGTCTGCTTTTGTATGTTTATTGCCAATGAACATAGCCTCGAACTGTGCAGGGGCTATGTATATCCCACTGTCCAGCATTTCTTTGAAATATAGTGAGTATTTTTGTGTGTCAGATGTAAAAGCTTCATCAAAGTTTGTAACTGGCTGATTTGTAAAAAACAAGCAGACCAAAGAGCCTACAGCGTTTACTGTATTGCCTGTAATCTTGCGTAGCTCGTCCGCCATATACCCACCCAAGGTATTGATGTTAGTATATATTTCATCGCTATTACAGAGCTGTCTAAGTGTCGCAAGCCCTGCTGTCATAGCTATAGGGTTGCCAGATAATGTGCCAGCTTGGTACACCTTGCCAGATGGCGAAACACACTGCATTATTTCTTTTCTACCACCATATGCACCTACGGGCATGCCACCACCAATTATCTTGCCATAAGTAACAAGGTCTGGTGTAACACCATAATACTGTGCTGCACCACCAAAACATAGCCTAAACCCAGTGATAACTTCATCAAATATCAGCAAAGTGCTGTTTTCATCACATAGCTGTCTTAGCTTTTGCAAAAATCCATCTTTCGGTGCTACAACACCCATATTAGCAGCCACAGGCTCTATTATAATAGCTGCTATCTCGTCTTTGTTCTGTGCAAAAAGCTCCTCCACACTTGCAATATCATTGTATGTTGCTATCAGTGTGTCTTTTGCAGTCCCCTGTGTAACACCTGGGCTGTCAGGGTCAGAGAAAGTCAGTGCGCCAGAGCCAGCTTTTACTAGCATACTGTCACAGTGCCCATGGTAGCAACCAGAAAATTTGATTACTTTTTCTCTCTTTGTATATCCCCTTGCTAGGCGTAGAGCACTCATAACTGCCTCTGTACCACTATTTACCATTCTCACCATTTCTATATGTGGTATATTGCTAGTTATCAGCTCTGCAATCTCCACTTCTAGCTCGGTAGACGCACCAAAACTTAGTCCGTTTACAATAGCTTTTCTTACATCTTCTTCTACAACCTCGTTTGCATGGCCAAGTAGCATAGGCCCCCAAGACGAGATATAGTCGAGATATTCGTTACCGTCTACGTCCTTTATTTTGTTATCCTTTGCAGACTTTATATAGCGTGGAGTCCCACCTACGGATAAAAAGGCACGCACAGGGCTATTAACACCACCTGGCATAACTTTTTTTGCTCTCTCAAACAATTCTTGTGATTTATTCATATCAGCCAATATCACCTTTCATTATCGCTCTTGCAAGCTCATTTGCATAGTAAGATATTAATATATCTGCGCCACTCCTGAATATAGAAACAGCACTCTCACACATTGTTCCATATTCGTCCAGTAGTCCCATTTTTGATGCAGCTTTTATCATAGCATATTCTCCGCTAACGCTGTATGCAGCTACAGGTAGTGTGGTACTCTCCGCTACCTTTGATATTATATCCAGGTAAGAAAGTGCAGGTTTTACCATAAGAATATCCGCACCCTCGCTCACATCAAGCATAGCTTCTTTTAGTGCTTCTCTCTTGTTGTGGTAGTCCATCTGATATGTTTTCCTGTCTCCAAAAGACGGTGCAGAGCCAGCAGCCTCCCTAAAAGGCCCATAAAATGATGAACTGTATTTTACAGCATAAGACATAATAGGCAAGTCGCTAAAGCCCGAGTTGTCAAGGCTACTACGCATATGTGCAATCCTGCCGTCCATCATATCTGACGGTGCAACCATATCCACACCAGCTTTTGCATGGGATATCGCTATCTTACTTAGGTAATCAAGTGTTTTATCGTTATTGACATTTTGGTTTTCTATAATACCACAATGTCCGTGCGAGGTATACTCACACATACATACATCACTAACAAGGTATATCTTGTCTTTATATTCTTCTCGGAGCTTTATTATACCTTCTTGCACTATGCCATTTTCATCATATGCAGATGTACCTAGCTCGTCTTTATTTTTTGGTATGCCAAATAGTATAAACCTGCTTACACCACTACTCATTGCCCTATCTACACAGTCAAACACCATATCTGGGCTGTATCTATAGTGACCTTCTAGGGAGTCTATTGGTGTTTTTATATTACAGCCTTCTTCTAGGAATATTGGCAGAATAAGGCTGTCGGGGCTTAGCCTTGTTTCTCTCACCATTTTGCGTAGCTGTTCACTACCACGCAAACGTCTTGGTCTATTAGTCATCTCTATGTCCTCTTAATCTATTGTTATATTCAGCCATATCCTCACTAAGTGGGAAAGCCTCAAGAAACTTGCTAACCAGCGCAGGATTTTTGCTTAGTAGTATTGTACTAGTACTGTCCCACGGTAGTATCTCCACCTTTGCTAGTGGGTGCTGTATTGCAAGTGGGTTATAAAAAATATTGTTATTATCCTGTATACTGGGTAGTGGGTAGCGCAGTATATCTTCTAGCTTAACATCTTTTTCAAAGCCTGATAGCACTGCCCATATCCACTGGAAAGGCTGTTTCCTTACTATCTCTGTCAGCTCCTCACCAGTCAGCCATGTATATTCCTCAAGAAACATATCGTGCAGTTTTTTATCTTCTGGGTAGCAAACACAGTCTGTGACTAGCCAGTTTAGCTCAAGCTGTTCGTCAGATATTCCAGCGAATACCCTGCCTAAATCCGTATAGTACTGCTCACCTTTGTTTAGAATAGCACCATGTACCATAAATTCACCCTTTTTCAAATAAACTAACTATTTTCTCAGCCATGCTCTCTATAGTAGCCTGGTCACTTATAGTTACATCAAAGCCATATTTCTGTGCCTCTGTGCTTGTCTTTGCGCCAATGCAAACAGCTCTCACACCTGTAAAGTCACTGCTCCCCTGAATATTTACAAAGCCCTCTACACAGCTCTTGCTTGTAAAAGTCACTAGGTCATATTTTTGTAGTTCCACCTTATTTTCGCTACAATAGTGAGTTTTATACATCACTCTGTCCTCATATACAATGCCACTGTCACCCAGTATTTCTGTGATATCGCTACTTGCATTTTCTGCCCTTAGTAGCACCACGCTTGATGTATTGCTTATAAAACCACTCTCTAGCATCTCTTTAGCTAGGCTCTCACCATCATAGACAGTGGGTATAAAGTCTGCCACTATGCCATATTTTTTCAGCTCGCTAGCAGTTTTTCCGCCAACACAGGCAACCTTTTTTCCAGCAAAAACCCTAGCATCTCCACTGTTTGCAAACAAGTTCTCAAAGAAAGCATTAACACCTACCTCACTTGTGAATACCACAGTGTCAAAGCTATTTATATCAGTGTTTATATCAGTTAAATTCTCTGTGCGAATGCAAGGCAGCAGCAGTGTTTTTGCGCCTCTTTCTGCTAGCGCATCTCTTAGCTTATTAGCTTTTTTCACAGGCTGTGTAACTATAATATTTCTGCCATTTAGTGGCTTTTTACCAAAGCTATCAAATTTATCCGACAATGCGCAAACCTTACCCACCACTATAACAGATGGTGATTTAACAGCATTCTCGCTAGCAATATCTACTATAGTAGCAAGAGTTCCTACAAACTTTCTCTGGTTTGGCCTTGTTGCATTCTCTATAATAGCGCATGGCATATCCTTGCCCATGTCGGCAGTTAACAGCCCGTCCACTATCATTGCAAGAGAAGAAACTGACATCATAAATATCAGCGTACCTTTTAGTTTGACTAGCGAACTAAAGTCTATATCCAGCTCACTGCCCTCTTTTGCATGCCCTGTAATTATATGGAACGACGAACAGTAATCCCTGTGTGTAACAGGTATACCTGCATATGTAGGTGCACTGATGCTAGACGTTATACCTGGAATAACCTCAAACTGGATGTTATTGCTGACAAGTTTTTCTAGTTCCTCGCCACCACGCCCAAAAACAAATGGGTCACCGCCCTTTAGCCTTACAGTAATATCATATTTATTACCACAGTCTACTAAAATCTGGTTTGTCTGCTCCTGTGTAACAGCGTGGAAACCAGCATTTTTGCCGACATTTATCATAACCGCGCTTTCGTTTACAAGGCTCAATACATCTTCCCCTACAAGCCTGTCATATACCACAGCATCTGCCTTTTTTAGTAGCTCATAGCCTCTCATTGTTAGCAAACCCACATCTCCGGGGCCTGCACCTATCAAATATACTTTTCCCAAAACTATCGTCCTTTCACTACTTACTGCTCAAAGAAAATTCGTTCTTCATATCAATCGCAAGCTTTTCGCCTAGTTTTACTGCATCTGCTTTGTGCGCAGTCACAGCTTTTTTGTGTCCTACACCGTCTTCGTCTACATAAAAGCCAGTCAGTGTGATATCACCACCAGATATTGTCGCATATGCTGCCACAGGTGAGGAGCAGCCACCATCCAGTGTGCGTATAAATGCTCTTTCTGCAGTGGCTATAGTGTGTGTATCCTCACAAGCAAATCCCTGCAAAAAGCTAGTATCAGCACCTTTTTTTGCCTGCACAGCTATAATGCCTTGGCACGCTGCTGGGAGTATTTCATCCACGGAAAAAACTCTGCTAATGCGGTGTTCTAGTCCCAGTCTTTTTATTCCTGCATACGCAAGTACTATTGCACTATATTCGCCACTATCTAGTTTTGCAAGCCTTGTCTGCACATTGCCTCTTATCGGCTTTACTGCCATATCTGGGTATATATCACGCAGTTGTAGTTCACGTCTTTTGCTCGCACAGCCTATAGGTTTTGTTACATCAAGCTCTGTAGCGCCCTGTGCTAGTATCAGCACATCTCTGGGGTCCTCCCTAGTAGAGAGCGCAACTATCGGCATTTCATCACTTATAATAGCTGGCATATCTTTTAGGCTATGCACTGTGATGTCCACTCTGTTTTCCATAAGTGCACTGTCCAGCTCTTTTACAAACAAGCCTTTACCGCCTACTTTGTCCAGTGTTCTATCCAGTATAATGTCACCTGTGGTTTTCATGGTCACCAGCTCTATTTCTATACTGCTATCATGCTTTTTTATAGCGTCTATAACAAGCTCCGACTGCACAACAGCTAGCTTGCTTTCTCTACTGCCTACAACTACCTTTTTCATCTAGTCCGTCCCTTTAAGTGTATTTTTAAGCATCTGCCCTATCTCTTTTGTTCGCTTGTGCGAGCTTCCGTCACCTACTATCGCTACTGTTACCTCATCTGTATTAATAAGATATGGGAAATAAAAATTGCACTCCTCTTTCTTAGAGGCAACATTTACTTCTATATTATTTGCCTTGCAGTAGTTTGCTATTTCTATATTTAGCTCGCTATCATCCGTGCAGACCAGCACAAAAAAGCAATCGCTTATATATGTTTCACGGTAAACATCACAAATAAGTTGAGCATCTTTGTTTATATTGTCGAAGTCACTAGAAAATTGTGGAGCAATAACCTTTATCCTCAGATTAAACTGCAACAGCGAGCAAACACGCCTATATGCAATATTCCCACCGCCGATAACAACGACCTCTTGGTTATCGCAACGCTTATACATAGGGAAAAAGTTCTTTTTTTCCATTACACACCTCTATATCCACGTGGTGTCACCATTTTTCCGTTGATTATTTTCGTCTTGGAGTTACCAATAAATACAGTTGTGAACATATCTATATCATCATAATCATCAGCCAACTCACGCAGTGTGCAAATCTTATAATACTCGTTTTCTCTGCCAATATTTTTTACATAACCACAGGGTGTATCCTCTTTTTGGTTTTGTAGTACTATGTCACACGCTTTTTTGATATAGTCGTGTCTTTTTATGCTCTTTGGGTTATATATACAAAGAACAAAATCTGCCTTTGAGGCAAAGTCCACACGTCTTTCTATATCTTCCCAAGGTGTCAGCAAGTCGCTAAGCGATATCACTGCGAAGTCATGCACTAATGGTGCCCCCAAAACAGCAGCACCACTACAAGCAGCCGTTATGCCTGCTATAGTAATAATTTCTACCTCTGGCTTGTCCTCTGCAACCTCACGCATTATGCCAGCCATTGCATATACACCTGCATCACCACTGCACACAAATGCCACAGTTTTACCTTGCAGTGCTTTTTCCAGTGCCATTTCACAACGTTTTACTTCCTGTGTCATAGCTGTTTGCAGTATCTCCTTGCCAGCTGTCAGGTCTTTTACCAAGTCCACATACACAGTATATCCCACTACAACATCACTCTCTAGCAATGCGTTCTTTGCTTGTGGTGTCATCAGTTCTTCGTTACCGGGGCCTATGCCAATCACATAAATTTTCATCAAAATACTCCATTCTGCTGCTTCACGTCAGCACAAAACTTAACGAAAGAGAACTCTCAACCACGTGAAGCATAGGAATGATTAAGAGGTCGGGGCGCCCCGACAGGCTTTTGCACATATTGCGACTAAGCAAGCTTTGCGAGTGCAGTCCGCTGTGCATTAGTTTAGTTTGAAGAGCACACAACTTGAAATTTGTATAATTTTTCTTTCAAATTTATACTCCCTACAATATCTTCTTAATTAATAACAGCAGTTGTTACTTTATAGTTATGCCATTTATAAAATTCATCTATATATTTTGCCAGAATAGCCTTTGCATTACTCTGATGCAGTAGTTTGTGGTAAGTAATATGGTCATTTTTCAGTGTGTCAATGTTATAGTACTTAATAGTGTCAATATCTTCTATCGCGGGGTCGATATCTCGTGGTACTGCTAGGTCTATAAATATTTTTGGTAGTGTGGCAGTGTGGGCGAGCGCTGTGTGCTCAATGGTAAAATGTGGGCTTGTAGTTGCAGAAACTACAGCGTCTACCTCTGCCAGTTTTGCGTATCTATCAGCATAGTTAACCGTCTGCACACCTGTTGGTACTATGTTTTCCTTGTGTTTATATGTGCGCAGTGTCATGGAGGTATCTATGCCATTATCACACAGTAGCTGTGCTGTTAGCCTGCCTATCTCGCCATTGCCTATAACCAGCGCAGATTTTATACCACTCTCACCAGCTATTATATCTGCTGCACATTTAGCAGTAGAGTTATTATCTGTTTTGAAATCCACCAGTGTTTTTACTTTTTTGGCACCACTGATAACTTTCCTAAACATTACCTCCAACACTGGGTCCGTCGCTGTGTTTTCTCGTGCAAAAGTAACGCTGTCTTTTACCTGTGTTATTATTTGGTCTTCGCCCCATATTTGCGACCTAAACCCACAGGCAACCATGGATAGATGCTCTATAGCACGTTTGTTATGTCTGGTTTTGAATTTATCTGCAAATGCTATTTTGTCGATACCCAAAAACTCACATAGCAAATCTGACGGTGTTATCTCTATCCCATCTGCAAGCGACATATATATTTCTGTCCTATTACATGTTGACAAAATAACACAGCCATAAACATAGTCTATATTACAAATATCTGCATATATCTCTGCTAGCTTAGTTTTAGATATATACAACTTCTCCCTGTCATCAATATTTGCAAGTTTATGGTCGGAGTACGACATAATCAAATTCAAAAAGAACACTTCCAATCTTTTTTTGCTAGAGAAACGGTTATACCGTCCCTACTCTCTTTTGGTAAAATTATTTGTGCACCACTGGCACACACTGCACTTCTTTCGCAGACATTGTCCACACCAGTAATAGACTTTACAAAGCTTGATGATGCAAACTCACCCTCTACTTTTTGTAGTTCATCTGCACTGTAAAACTTGGTGGCAATGCCATATTTTTCCGCAAAATCCAGTATTGCTTTTTCACTGGATTTTATATCTATAGAGGCTATTGTTTCTATAGCTAATATAGAGATTTTTTCTCTTTCTAGCACTTCTAGTATATAATTCTCAAAAACTACAGGGTCTGTATTTTTTCTACAGCCGACACCCAGTGTGATAATTTGTGGAACAAGGTTTAATGTAATATCAAATGGGGATTTTTTATCATCAAGTGATATAGACACGCCTACTAAGCTAGTTTGTGAGTGCTCGAAGGGATATTCACCCTGCACCACAAAGTCACTGTAAAGGCTTATAGCTTCACAGTGCAATATTGCCGATGAAACACTAACAATTTTAGATATATCTGCTATTTTCATATTATTTGTCTTTGCAAATAAATCCACAGCAAATTTATTGTTTATGTCAGTCGCTGTAGTGATAACAGGTGTTGCATTTATCTCAGTAGATATAGCTTTTGCAAGCTCGTTTGCCCCGCCCAAATGCCCAGAAAGCAAAGGTATTGCAAACCTACCACATTCATCAACCACTACCACAGCGGGGTCCTTATCCTTGGTAGTGATATAGTCTTTTATAAGCCTAACTGCGATACCTACAGCACCTACAAAAACTAGCTTATCACAGTTTGTAAAATTTCTGGCAATGTATTTTTTTACTTCTTTTGGGTTTTCTATAACCTCAGCATCTATAAACTCAGCTATCTTTTTTGCTAAGGACAAGCCCTGTGCAGTAAAAGAAAATATAGCAGATTTTTTGATAACTCCCACTCCCAATACTCTATTTTGTTGCTTCCCTGAACATATGTGTAAAAGCTGGGTCATATAGTTTAGAGCGCTCATATTCACTGCCCAAGAACCCACCAACCATTATCAGTGCTGTCTTTGTTATATTGTTTTCTTTTGCCGCAGCTGCTATGTTCTCCACAGTTGTGCGTATAACTTTTTCGTCCTCCCAAGTAGCCTTGTATACTATCGCGGCTGGGGAGTTTGCAGGATACCCACCATCTATTAGCTTTCTTGATAGCTCTTCTAGCATTGATGAAGTCAAAAAAACTACCATGGACGCTTGGTGTGCTGCTAGCTTTTCTATATCCTCTTTTTCTGGCACTGGTGTTCTGCCTGCCATTCTGGTAAGTATTACTGTTTGGCTGACATTTGGCAGTGTATACTCTGCATTTAGTGATGCTGCTGCACCTATAAACGAGCTAACACCTGGCACGGAGCTAAACTTAATCTCCAGTTTATCCAATATATCCATCTGCTCTCTTATAGCGCCATATATGCAAGGGTCGCCCGTGTGTAGCCTTACTACGTCTTTTCCGTTTGCAGTAGCTACTTTCATAACATCTATTACTTCTTCCAGTGTCATTTTAGCACTGTCATATATTTCACACTCTGGTTTTGCATACTCTAGTAGCTGTGGGTTTACAAGTGAGCCTGCGTATATTATAACATCTGTTTTCTCCAGCAAATCTTTACCCCTAACAGTAATTAAGTCTGGGGCACCGGGGCCTGCACCTATAAAATATATCATATTCTTATACCTCTTATCCTTTTACAAATATTATCGAGAAATAACCAGGTATCTCTGCTATTTCATCTATGTTGCGGTAAACTTTTTGGTTATCCATAGTAGCACACTCCACTACCTTTGCATCTTTTCCTTTTAGCTTTTCTAGCACGTCCGATATGCTCTTGCCAGATTTCATAAGCACTTTATTACCTTTTAATGACAGCGCATAGTCTATATCTCCAAAAGTTGCAGGTATAATGTGTAGCATTTCATCTTTTTCGCAGAGTGTTTCGTCCAGCGCAGATGCCACACCGCTAAATGAAGTTATCCCAGGTATAATATTAGTAGCATATTCCCTATCTTTTAGCCTTTTATGAATGTACATAACAGTACTATAAATAGCAGGGTCGCCAAGTGTTAGGAATGCAACAGATTTCCCATTATCAAGATATGTAGCTATCTGATTAGCACAGTTATCATGGTACTCGTCCAGCAGTGTTTTGTCTTTTATCATTGGCATATCAACATATAACAGCTCTTTATCCTGTATATATTCGCAAGCTATAGTATATGCAATATTCTTTGCACCACCACTGACAGGCAATGCTATAACATCACTCTTTTCTATAGTTTTTACAGCCTTTATAGTTAGCAGCTCGGGGTCACCAGGGCCTATACCCACAGCATAAAAATCACCTTTTATCATGTGTTACTCCTTAAATAGATATTGTAGCTCTTTTGCATTTTCAGAACAAAAGATATGTTTATCGTCATTGGCAAAAACGTAAAAGCCAAAATTAACTTCTTTTTTTAGTCGGTAGTTTACATAGAATGAAATTTTCTCTGCAATGGAGCGAAGAACTTCGTTGTAATAAGGCTTGTCCTCTATCAAGTCCAGCGCTGTATCTGTGTTAATGCAAGACATTATCTGCCTTATAGTATCTGTGTCTGCACCACAAAGTGCAGCATGTGTAGCTATTAGCTCCATTCTGCAATCGGCATAAGAAGAATGTGTGTTCATTATGCCACCTGCAAGCTTTATCATCTTGCCAATATGCCCCACTAGGAATATATTTTCAAATCCTTTGTACCTTATATAGTCCAGACTTTCACCGACATAGTTGGATATCTGCACAGAAGCCCCAAGGCTGATACCAAGTTTATCCCTACAATAAATCTCCGAGTAATTGCCGAAATTTAGCAAGATACTATCTTTGTTATGTGAATGTAACTTATCAACAGTGATTTTTATTGTATCCACAAGCGCTTTTTCGCTCATTGGCTCTACTATGCCCGTAGTACCAAGTATGGATATACCGCCTACTATGCCCAGTCGCTCATTAAATGTCTTTTTTGCTACTTCTGCACCCTGTGGCACGGATACAGTCACGTCAAAACCACCTGTGTAGCCATATTTTTTTGCAGTCGCTATCAAATTCTCACGTATCATTTTCTGTGGTGTGGGGTTTATAGCTGCCGTTCCCACTGCACACTGCAAGCCACCCTGTGTAACTCTGCCGACACCATCACCACCGTCAATTACTATTTCTTGTGGCTCTATTAGTGATACTCTCGCATTTATTTTTATGCCATTTGTAACATCTGGGTCATCACCACTATCTTTTATAATAGCGCAAGAAGCATAGTTCTCCGTAAGCTCTGTGTCACAGACCTCTAGTGTGATAATCTCACCACTGGGTAGTGATATTTTGACCTCGGAGATAACCTCACTACTAAACAGCATAATAGCAGAAGCTGTTGCTGCCGCTGTAGCACAGGAGCCTGTTGTATGACCTTTTCGCAGCTCTTTGCCATTCTTTACCACAAAATCTTTCATTCTTTCACATTCCGATATATATTTATTTCACAAAAACAAAAACCCAATCTAACAGACTGAGTTTTGATAATAAATAATGCTTACCATAGTACAACAGCGCACGTGATACAGCAAAAATATTAACCAAGCCATCAGTTCCTGTGATGTTTTTTGGTTCAAAATAGGCATGTATTCCGACTTAAGCGTCAACATCATTTTTTTACCTTCCCAAGCAAAAGCTCAGTGGCTGTGCGCACACCTAAAAAATGACTCTTCTATCACGGCAGCAGGTCTGTCTAGGAATTTCACCCAGTTCCATTTATTGCAACATTACCAAAAATAGCAAAATCGCAAACCTATAATGCGTTTAATTTCCATAAGTATTATTACATTTTATTAGTACAAAGTCAAGTGTTTTATACAAATTTTATATGAATTAATCGTATTTAAACACACCATAAAAGGCTACTTTATCACTACTCTCGTTATAACCTTGTACAACAAGCTTGTTATCTTGCTTTGCTTTGTTTGTAGTGAATTTTTCGCCAAGCCTTAGCTCAGACACAAAATATATCTCCATACGGCGTAGTTTGTCCATTCTAGCTTCTTCTTCATCCATAGCATCAAAGCAAAAATCACCATATCTACCATTATTCACATGCCCCAGCCCATCTATATAGCTCCTCTGTGCCAGACGGCTATCACCTTTTTCATACTCGTTTTTTTCCTTGAAAGACGGTGTCGCTATTAGCAGTGTTTCCTCTGTAGGTGGCATTAGCTCAAAAGGCAGTGTCCTACTCTTATAAATACTCCTAGTTTCTAGGTCTAGCAGTGTAGAATAAGTGGCGCAGTTAAACAGTGGCGTGCCATTTTCATCACAAACACTAATCTCACGACGGAAAAAAATCCCTTTTCTCTGTGAATGCCATGTTGTGCCGACTACCTTTGTCCCCTCACCCTTGATTGGGTTTATTACATCTACAGAAATAGAAAGCAACACCCAAGAAAGTCCCATGCCTATTAACCTTGCAAATTCTAGGTTATAGTTTATAAGGTGCTTACCTGCAACAGCATTTACTATATACTGATACCCCGCAGGCGTTAGGTATCCGTTTTGGTCAAGCTGAGAAAACTCTATTTCTATCTCATAGTGTTGTTGTAGTTCATTTGAATTCATAAATATACTGCACTTTCATCTATTATTATTAAAATATACTAATATTTTTGCAAGTAAGAGAAAAACTAAATGTATACACACTATTCTACCACATCTAAGCGATTAAATGCAACTTAATATCACTATCTAACACATAGTTTTTTGCACTTAAGTAGCGATAAATATGTTTTGTTTGTACAAAAATAAAAATTCATAAAATAATATGCAACAAAACAGTAGCTGTATGCCACATATATATCATAACACTCATAAAGACGAGTGTAGATAAAATGGAGGAAATAAAAATGAAAATGATTAAAAAAATACTAACAATAACAATCCTATCAGCAATGGTGCTATCTATGGTTGCCTGTGGCTCAACGGACGAGCCAACAAGCTCACAAACTAGCAGTTCTTCTGTTTCCACACCTGACTCTAGCTCTGAGGCAGAAACACCTGACTCTAGCTCTGAGGCAGAAACACC
>CAYJFF010000048.1:0-8797 GCA_964369345.1 uncultured Oscillospiraceae bacterium | reverse complement strand
TCTGAGGCAGAAACACCAGCAGATGGTGGTGTAACAAGCAACCTTATTGCAGCTCTAGAAGCAGGCGTATCTAGTGAAATCCTAGGATACAACCCACATTTCTCTACAATTACTGATGCATCTACACTTATGCTTGCAAATACTCTAGGCATTATCTCCCCTGACACACTAACAGAAGCTGGCATAAGCATGGACGCACTACACGAGCTAACAGAGGAAGACTTTGCTAAGCTAAACGAAGTAGTAAGTAGCCAAGTAGAGGCATATGTTGCAACAGGCTCTCTTATGAACATGCAAGCATTTGGTGTAATAATCGCTAAACCTGTAGCAGGTAGTGAAGAGGCTGTACAAGCAGGTCTACAAACATTTATCGACCTACAAATACAAAACTTTACATCATACCTACCAGACCAGCTAGAAATAGCACAAGGTGCTAAACTAGAAGTGATGGAAGACGGTACAATCGTTCTTGTAATGATGGAAAACGCTGATGCTGTTATGAGCGAGATAAAAGCTAACCTATAATGTACAACATTGACTTTTCTAGTGAAATGATATATAATACCAATATAATTCGTGCAACATATACTTTGTAGTATAATGGGATGCTGTAATTAGATTTTTTCTAAATACGGCGTCTCTTTTTTTTGCATATTAACTATTTTACTTTCAGGAGAATTTTATGAGTTTTCAAGACAACAACGCAACAGACACCAGTTTATCCGAGACGGACACTAGGCTCAATCAGGATTTCAATGTATTTTCTCTGCTAAAATTTACGATGCCAACAGTTTTTCTTATGATGTTTGCATCACTCTATACAGCTGTCGATGGCTTTTTTATATCAAATTTTGATAGCGAGAATGCATTTGCATCGGTAAATATTGTGTTTCCATGGACATCTACATTGCTTGCCGTGGGGCTGATGCTAGGCTCTGGTGGTTGTGCTATATTATCACGGCAGATGGGTGAGCAAAAAACTGAGCAAGCTAGCAGAAACTTAAGCCAGTTGACACTTTTTACTATACTTATCGGCTTGATACTAACTGCTATTGGTGTGCTGTTTGCAGAGCCTATTTCCGTATTCTTGGGTGCAACAGATATACTAAAAGAAGATGCTGTTGTTTATTTAAGTGTTATATCGTGCTTTGCTGTTCCCTCTTTACTACAGCTCTGCTCACAGATGTTTTTTATAGCAGACGGCAGGCCGGAGTTCGGTTTTTTTATAGGTACTTTGGGTGGTATTACAAATATAGTTCTAGATTACATTTTTATAGCTGTTTTTGATATGGGTGTTCTGGGCGCTGCGCTAGCAACAGGAACAGGCTACTCCATTCCCGCTATAACCTTTTTGTTATATTTTGCAAGAAGAAAAAAGACAGGGCTAAAGTTTGCAAAACCAAAATTTGATTTAAGCATACTTGTGAGTACTTGCTTTAATGGCGCATCTGAGATGGTAACTGGTATAGCAGGCTCCATAACTGCTTTCTTATTCAATATAATCATACTGGACATAGCAGGAGAAACTGGTGTAGTTGCTGTGGGTGTAGTAATGTATGCACAGTTCCTGTTCCAGTCTGCCTTTTTAGGCTTTGCACAGGGTGTTTCCCCATTAATCAGCTATAACTATGGTGCAAACAAGCCAGACAGGCTAAAATTTATGCTCAAAACAAGTATCATCACCAACCTAGTTGCTGGGGTATGCATCTATGGATTTGTGCTACTATCAGCAGGTCTAATATCGGATATATACCTAGACAAAACGAGCGAGGCATATGAGCTGACAAAAACTGGGCTTATTATTTTTGGCATTTCGTTTATACCACAAGGTGTAAATATTTTTGCATCTGGAATGTTTACAGCGCTATCAAACGGTAGAATTTCTGCCATGCTATCATTTTTCAGGACATTGCTACTAATAGTTGTATTTGTTATAGTGCTACCACACATAATAGGCATAACTGGGATTTGGCTGGCTATACCTTTTGCAGAGATTATTAGTATTATGATATCCACCTTTGTTTTTATAAAATTAAAAAATGTATATAACTATTAAGCGTATATAAAACACGCCCCCTAAAGTGTATCACTTTAGGGGGCGCTGTTCACTTTATTAAGTTATTAGAAGCCCATACCACCCATATCAGGAGATGGCATAGCAGGTGTAGCAGGCTCTGGTTTGTCTGCTACTAGGCTCTCTGTTGTTAGTACCATAGATGCAATAGAAGATGCATTCTCTAGTGCAGAACGAGTAACCTTAGTTGGGTCAACGATACCAGCAGATATCATATCACAGTATTGCTCATTATAAGCATCAAAACCATAGCCAACTTTGCCACTTGTTTTGATTTTATCAAGGATTACAGAGCCCTCTAGGCCACTGTTTTTAGCAATCTGGCGAACTGGCTCTTCTAGTGCACGTAGAACTATGTTCATACCTGTTTTCTCATCGCCCTCAGCTTTTGCAATAAGCGCCTCAACAGCAGGGATAGCATTGATAAGAGCAGTACCGCCACCAGCAACTATACCTTCTTCAACAGCAGCTTTTGTAGCAGCTAGTGCGTCCTCTATACGCATTTTCTTTTCTTTCATCTCTACTTCTGTAGCAGCACCAACTTTGATAACTGCAACACCGCCAGATAGTTTTGCTAGGCGCTCTTGTAGTTTCTCTTTGTCAAACTCAGATGTAGTTGTATCTATTTGTGTTTTTATCTGGCCTATGCGTGCTTCGATATCTGTTTTTGCACCAGCGCCATCAACGATGATAGTGTTCTCTTTTTGTACTTTTACTTGTTTAGCACGACCAAGTTGCTCTATAGTAGCTTCTTTTAGGTCTAGACCAAGCTCGTCAGAGATAACCTCACCATTTGTTAGAATAGCGATGTCGCGTAGCATTTCTTTTCTTCTATCACCAAAACCAGGTGCTTTAACACCAACACACACAAATGTGCCACGTAGTTTATTAACGATGATTGTAGATAGAGCCTCGCCCTCGATATCCTCTGCAATGATAACAAGTTTTTTACCAGCCTGTACAATCTGCTCTAGTAGTGGCAAAACCTCTTGGATATTTGATATTTTTTTATCTGTGATAAGGATGTAAGCATCATCGATTACAGCTTCCATTTTGTCTGTATCTGTAACCATGTAAGGTGTGATGTAACCACGGTCAAACTGCATACCCTCTACTACTTCGCTATATGTTTCAGCAGTTTTGGACTCCTCAAGTGTGATAACGCCATCAGCAGATACTTTCTCCATAGCATCAGCTATAAGAGCACCAATGCTCTCGTCACCGCTGGATACTGTACCAACTCTTGCGATATCCTCAGAGCTACCCACTTTTTTGCTATTCTCAACAACTGCACCAACAGCTGCTTTTACAGCTTTTTGTATGCCACCTTTGATAACCATTGGGTTTGCACCACTTGTTACGTTTTTCATACCCTCGCGGATAAGTGCTTGTGCTAGTAGAGTAGCAGTAGTAGTACCGTCACCAGCTGCATCATTTGTTTTTGTAGCAACTTCTTTTACTAGCTGTGCGCCCATGTTCTCAAATGGGTCAGAAAGCTCTACTTCTTTTGCTATAGTAACGCCGTCGTTTGTGATAAGTGGGCTACCAAATTTTTTATCAAGAACTACGTTGCGGCCTTTTGGTCCTAGTGTGATTTTAACTGTATTTGCAAGTTGGTCAATACCTGCTTGAAGTGCTTTTCTGGCATCTTCACCATATATAATTTGTTTTGCCATTTTTTCTTCCCCCTAATATTATAATTATTCTACGATTGCAAGTACATCTGACTGACGAAGTATAGTAAATTCTTCACCATCAAGCTTTATCTCGCTACCTGCATATTTACTTAATAGTACTTTGTCACCAACTGATAGGTACATAGCTACCTGCACACCATCTACAATGCCACCAGGGCCTACTGCTACAATCTCTGCAATAGTTGGTTTTTCTTTAGCAGCACCTGTTAGTATAATACCGCTTTTTGTTGTTTCTTCAGCTTCTAGCATTTTTACAACTACTCTGTCTATAAGTGGTTTGATAGTCATTATTAATTTCCTCCTAATAAGAAAATATATTTTGTTTTAGCACTCTAATATCGCGAGTGCTAACAAATAACATTTTATACTATTTTCCAAAAAAATCAAGTGCTTTTATGAAAAATTTACTTTTTGTTTAAAATTGGGTGTTGGGGTTACCTATATGGTATGGCAACGGTTATCGTTGTGCCCTCCCCCAGCTTGCTCTGCATATTTATTGTGCCATTATGTAGCTCTACTATATGCTTGGCAATGGACAGCCCCAAACCAGTGCCACCTGTCTGCTTGCTCCTGCTTTTATCCACACGGTAAAAACGCTGGAAAATACGTGGTATATCGTCCTGTGCTACACCTATACCAGTATCTTTTACTATGATATTAAGCACTGCACCTTTTTTTATCAGCGATATCATAACCTCGCCACCTTCTTTGTTATACTTTATAGCATTCTCGCAGAGATTAGCTATTAGCTCGTCCATCATAGTGTAGTTTGCATTTATAGCAGGCACTTCCCCATTATAAGCTACTTTTACATTGCGTGATGTCGCTATATTCTCAAGCCTTGTAATATTCTCAGATACTATTTCTTCTATACTGCACTCCTCGGTTTCTAGGCTGGAGCTCTCGTCCAGATGTGACAGGTGTATGATATCCTCTACTAGCAGTATCAGCCTTGAGCTTTCTTTTACTATCCTGTTTGCAAACATCATAGTGTCTTCATTGGTGCGTGTCATGCCATTGGCTATTAGCTCTGCATATCCAGAAATTGATGTAATTGGCGTTTTTAGCTCGTGCGATACATTGGCAGAAAACTCACGGCGTATGCTATCACTTTTTTCACGCTCTGTAACATCTAGTAGCAAAATAATAGCACCATGTTGCCTACCGTGATGTATAACTGGGCTTGCGTAAATATGGCAAAACCTGTGGTCTAGTTGCATAATACCGTTCTCGGATTGCCCCTCTCTCGCCTGCCTTATGCAGTGCATCAGCTCGTCATTTTTACCCAGCATTGTAAATTCACAACCCAGATAGTCATTATCAGTCAAATTCAGTAAATCCATAGCACTATCATTCAGTGATACTATACTGCCATTCTGCCCGATATATACAAGCCCCTCTTTCATGTTTGCTGTTATGGTGTCCAGCGCGCTTTTCTCTGAGTTCAGGTCTTCTATCTTGTGCTCTAGGCGGTTCCTAGTTCCTGATATTTTCACAAGCACAGGTACTAGCTCTGGGAACTCCTTGTTAATGCTTGCATCATCTTTGTTCTTTGTTAGGCTAGTGAACTTATCAATTATAGATATGGTGAAAGTTTTGGCTATAATGCTGCTAGCTATAAGCGCTATAATAATCGCTATACATATACCTGGCAGTGTTATAATAAATACCGATATCGGCGGATTGTCCACCCTAGATGTGACAAAAACATCACCATTTGGCAGTGCAAAAGTCGTAAAATGTATGGTGTCGCCTATAAAATGCGCTTCCCATGCATGTGCAAAGCCATTACGCTCTAGCTCCATAATATCTATGGGCAAAGAGTGAAAATCATAAGCTTGTTTTAGGTTCTCACTCTTATAAATTACTGTTCCATCTTGGCTATATACAGTAGCATTTATACCATTCAGGAGGATATTATCAATATTGCCACTCTCCATATACTCGGTAGCAAATATCTCTGCCTCACGGTGCAGATATTCATCTGTTACTCCGCTATAATAATCATTAATCAGCATAAAAAACAGCAGTGCTGTCAACAACACAGAAAGTAGCGTAATGAATACTAGGTTTTTATATAGCTTTTTTTCCATTATAATGCTCCGTCCCTTGCACCAGACATCGGCACAATATTTAATAAATTAGCACCCCCAATATATGTGGGAAAATGCAATAAGCTAATTATATTATATATCTGCGTGAATTACAATATATTTTTATTCACTACGCAGTGCCTGTACAGGGTCTAGGTTTGCTGCTGCTATGGCTGGCGACACACCAAATGTCATACCAATGCTAATACATATTACCACGATAACTACAGGTGCAGAGGTTGGTACTATAGGCTTTAGTGTAGTAGTCAGCTCTACTATTATTGTTGTTGCATAGATGAGTGTTAGTCCTATCACGCTCCCCTTGAACGATAGCCAAAATGCATCAAACAAAAACTCCAGTGCTATATCCTTTTTTGTTGCACCAATAGCTTTTTTTACGCCTATCTCTTTTGTTCTCTCAGACACAGCAGATATCATTATAGTCATTATATTAAGCCCAGAAACCAAGAAAGATATACTCGCAATAGCAAGCAGCACTATTGTTATCCCAGAAAAAATCTCGTTAAGTGCTTGTTTTTGGCTGACAAGGTTGCTGTATTTATATAAGTTCTCATAACCCTCTATCTCACTGAATTTACTACTAACCATCTCCCCTACTGCATCAAAGTCCACACCACTTGTAATCTCTATAAATATCTGGTCTATGCTGTTGCTATTTGCTAGCTGTAGATGTGTAGTATACGGTATATAAACAAATGTCGGTAGCACATCACCAAAGATACTACTCAGCGTGCCTGTATTGTTGCTTGCCACACCTATTATCTCAAAATCCTCTACACCATCGCCAAGTTGCAGGCTTATCTCCTTACCAACTACGTTGCTCCTACCATAAAAGTCCACTGCTATGCTCTCATCTATAATGCATACCAACTCGTTTGCACTGATATGTTCATCATCAATCTCCACCCCGTGTATAATATCCACCTGTGCAATGCGTGATGTAGTTTGGTCTATGCCAAATACCGCGCTCCTACCTATTAAGTTTTTCGTGCTCACCTGTGCAAAATCTGCAATTAGTGGTGCCGCCGCTGTGATATCTGGGTGCTTTTCTAGCTCTGTTAAGTGATAGTCGCTTAGTGTGCTCAAGGTTTTATCGTTGGCAGATAGCACGATACAGTCAAAACCCATAAGGTCTAGCTGGTCGTTTATAAACTTCTGTCCCGTGCTACTAATCGTTGTTATTATCAGCACAGAATACACACCAATAGCAATACCGATAATTGCCAGTAGATTACGTTTTTTGCCACGTGTTATAGTATTATGCAACATACGCATCTCCCTCGTAATAAGTCTTTGTACTAATAATATAATTGCTATATTCTGTAGATATCTCGTCCACTATTAGCATATCATTTTCTGATATACCATCTAGCACCACTACCGACTGTGCAAACTCTTTGCCTGTGATAATATACTGCTTTTCTACTATTCCATCTTCATATACATCAACATATTCACGGTTACTCTCGTCCTGTTTGATTATACCATATGGTATGGACACAACTGGCTCCTGTGTTACGGTTTTTAGCTCGCAGGTAAATGCTGTAAGGTGCTCTGGTGCATGCGTGTTCCCTACAAGCTTTATAGCAATATCAAGCTCACCCTCATTTGTTGTTATTTCGGATACCCTGCCTAGATACGTGGTTTGCTCGCTGTCCTGTAGTGCCACGCTAGCGCCTACTTCTAGCAGTGGGGAAAAAGTCGCATCTAGCTTTACCTGTACATAGGCTTCGTTTGTGTTTGTTACCTTGCCCAACACGCTATCGTCTAGTAGCATAGTTTCGCTAGATACATCATCCCAGCTTATAATGCCACTAATAGGCGCATGAATATCAATATCAGGACAGCTATCTATCATACTCTGACGCTGGTTTTCCATCTCTACTGAGTACTGTGTAGCAATCTCACTTGCTTCCTCTTGGCTCATATTGCTTATCACTGCTAGATATTCACTGGGCAATACATCACGCACAGCAGAGATATCCTTACCTGTTGCAATAACTGTGTTTTTCGATACCCAGTATCCTGTTGGGGTCGCTATCTCCTGTATTATAATATCGCTGGGTGTGTATATCTCCTGTGTATAGTCATTCTGCATATACCCCATGGTAATAATAGCTTTCGGAAGTTCCTTGTAGCTTGGCACTAAGACATCTATGCTCTGCGTAGTGCTAAGCATTATATTGGGCACAAACCCCACCGTTAATATCATAACCAAAATCAGTATCACAGTCAAAATAGTTTTCATAGCTCCACTCCATCCACTCTTAATATATTGATAACAGCAACATTTCTCGCTAACTTATTCTTGGCAACTCTTGGCTGATTTATGTAATTATTTGAAAAATTTTTACCGTGTATATAGCATTTACTTTTGTATATAATACTCATTATAAAAATAGATGCTGGAGGAAATAAAAGTGAATATTATACCTTGTAGCGAAGACTGTATACATCAAGATGATGGCTACTGCGCATATGACCATACTACTGTAGCTATGCATGTGGGAATAAAAAAAAGCGAGTGTATTTACTACAACCCACGCAACAAGAAAAACGACAGTAGCCACCCACTATATGAGCAAAAATGATATCCTTGTCCCCCATCTAGGCAAATAACTGCAAGTAATAGTGATTTTTATAAACGATATGAATTATTTTAAAGCTATCTCAAAGAATTATATGGTATAATATAAATAGTCCTACGGATTATTTATACATACATCTGCGATAGCAGGTGCATAAGAATAAAATCCATGCAAGATGTGCTGTTTATTCTTAGTGCCGCCCTATGGGCATGGCAAATTTATATTTTACTGTGTAAAATATAAATAATCTGTATACCTACAAACTATCGTACAGCAACCTAAAACAGCGAAGAAACTAACAGTAGCTCCACAATTCTGTAGAAA
>CAYJFF010000047.1:0-23381 GCA_964369345.1 uncultured Oscillospiraceae bacterium | reverse complement strand
CCGAGGATAACACAGTATTACTCAATAATTTGTATGTGTTAGGCGTGTTCGGATTGCAAGTCTTTGGCTAGGGTGACAGTAGTCTAACCGACATTGCCACCCTAGCTCAAATTTAATTAAACTTTTGATGCTTCGCCTATTTCTTCTTTTTCTTCTTCTTTAATAATTGTATTTACATCTACTTTTAGGTTTATAACAATATTACACTCAGAAGACTTAGAAACAAAGGTTAAGCCTGCATCAAGTGCGCTGTTTTTTATAGTCAGCGTGTTATTAGAATAACTATAGCCTGCTGGCAGAACACCCGACAATGAAAGCGCAGTGTATGGCTCTACAATAAATGATGCAACTCCGTCCACTTTAGTGTTTGGCTCAAAATTAATTAAAATATCATCATCAGTTACTTGAGTGACTTTTAAATTTGATGGTGTTTGAGAGAACATGCTAACTTTTGGTGGTGAATTTACAATAACATTAACTGTAAAAGGCACATTACAAGGTGTTTGTATTATCTCAAACTCAAAGGTAGCACCCTGAGCACCTGATGCGATTGTTAGAATTCCTGAATTATATGAGTAGCCCACAGGTAAGGCTGTTACAAGCGATATCTCTGCAAATGGGTCGGATAGAATATTGATTATTTGAGGCAAGTTGTTTTCACACACATAGACATCAAATACGTTTATTCCTGTATCTTCAATAGTAACGGTTTTATCTGCGGCTGTTACCTTAGGTGTTGCCAAGCCATCGCCTGCGGCACCACAGCAAATGTCTGCATATACAAACATTGTTACATTTTTAAAGAAACTGCGCTTAGAGGTCTGCTCTACAAAAACATCTTCCACTATTGCATTAACAGTGATTGAGTTCCCAGGTTGATAATAGTCCGGCAAGACAATATAGGTGCAAAATGGCACTTCAAAATGTGCCGAGTGAGCCGACTGGTCACATTTGTCTGCAATATATTCTATAAACTGAACAAGCTTTCCTTTTACAATGAGCTTGTAACCAGTGCTTACTATGCCTTCAAAATTCTTGTTTGTAACAGGCGTTCTGACTACTTCAAAATCCACTATCTCCGCTGATATATTAAGCGAAGTAATTCTTTTTATATCCAATTTTTGTACAGGTATTGTTAGGTTTTCCATTACAGAAAACTCTTTCCATGCACTTGTAGAGAGAGGAAAAACAGGATTGACTCCGTTTATGATTACATTATTACAAGTCATGTTACACCCCTCCTTCTTTTGTGGCTTCTTCTTCGATTACAGGTGTTTTTGTTACGGCGCTTGCACAGCTATCATTAAATACTGTAACATTACCTATAGGTGCTGTTACTTTACCTTTATCAAAGAAGCATTTTTTGGTATTGATTTGCAAAAGCACCAATATATTTGTACATATAGTGCGTTCGTCCATCATGCTTACGTTTGCATCTTCGATAAATGCTGTTACCAAAAACATATTATTAGCAAGTAGATACTCAGGTGTAACACATTCTCCAGCTACTTCAAAAGTTTGTGGAATAACAATAAACTCGCTCACAATAAACTCGTTATGATTGCCGTGAACACTTTGCAGTGGTTCATCTGCTACATACTGAACTTTTTGTCTAAACTTAATTTCTACTACTAATTTTTTGCCTGTCAATACCTCGCCCTCATATGAGGTAGCAACGCTTGGCAAAGAGCCTTTTGGTGGCACCTCGCCAGCAGGGGTATTTATTACTCTCACTGAAATAACTTGTGCATCAAACGCAGAGGACAAGAGTCTTTCTATGCTTGGTTTTTGGCATGGCAATACTATAGTATCGCTTACAGAAAACTCTTTGTATATTTCCGAAGAAGCTGGAATGAAATCTGAAATACCCAGAATGTTAACCATGTTTCTTACAATATTCGCCATTTTACTTCACCTCCAAAAATAAGGAGACACATTTCGTGATATCCCTAGGGCCTATAGCCTCTACCATTATATCTTCAATATACGGAACGACTGTATAACAAGCATTTTGCCCAGCAGTAGCAGGCAGAACAACAAATGTTCCAAAACAATAAGAATTATCAAAAACCATTACATTTTGCTCACAGTTATCTGCAACATAATGTATCGTTTGGTGAACAACACCCTCGATAACCAGTTTTTTTCCTGTTAAGATTTGCCCGCTTGGATTTAGCAAGTTCCCTTTTGGGTCTCTCATAGATACAGGCGTGTCAATGACATAAGCGTTTTTTATCTCTACGCACGCAGTTACTCTTGTAATTTGCTCAATATTAGGAAAACAATCGCTAAGTGTAACATGCTCTTGTAGCATTATCTCTTTAAATGCATTTACAGAATAGTTAGGCGGAATTTGATTGCTTATACCTATATATTCTATTAAATTCTTAACTATAGAATTCATTAAATTTCCTCCTGAAATTTTTTACAGCTTTCCTCTCATAAACTATATTATTCTTTTAGCTTATTATTGTTACACCAAAAGTTAATTTAATATATATACTTGCATCTGTTATGCGATTTATTGCGAGGTGAGTGACATGGATTTTAGTAAAATCATCTATCATTTTATTTTCAAGCTCTATATAGGCTGAAAAACTATAGCACATTTTATTATAAGAAGAATATTCTATCTCCACCTTAAAACCACAATATGGATAATTATTTTTTAAAGAGCTAACGGAAATAGAGTGCACTGTATTAATAGGATAAAGATAATTTGGCTTGTCAATACGAATACATGTTGTACCTTTACTTTTAATATCACCTGAATTTGTAAGTCCATAAATAACTATATTCATAAACGAAGTACCCTTTCTTACATATAAAATTACTATGCCTACTTATACTATATGATTTTATTTATTAAAGTAATATTTTTATCACAAATTCAAACAAGTAGCATAAGATGTTTCTGACAGCATATTTCCTCTCAACTTATGCTGAAAGGTTGAAATATAATATGAATAATTATTGTGATTTAAGTATGATTAACGGCAACTCTATTGATATCGCACTGCAAGGTTGTGATTCTGAGATAAAGGCAGATATAGTTGTCTCCGAATTTAACTCTGTAAGACTATGGGGTCAAATTCTTAACTGTGATGGAGAGGCAGTATCAAATGCACTCCTAAAATTGGTTAAGATAGTGATTGACTGTAATGGTAAATGTCTATACCAAGGAATTGCCCACACAGTAAGTGATTGCAACGGTTTTTATCAATTTGATTTGTGCGCAGACGACCCATGTGCAAAGTACAAAGTATTAGTTAACAAATCTGCAACTGGAACAGAGCGGATAATTGAGGATAATACAGGAAACTGCCAGGCTTGTGTGGACCCTGATTATACCCCATGTGGTGAATACAGATACAGGGTGACACCACCGGATAGTTTCGAGTGCCCACAAACTTCTACTTGCACCTGTGATAAATGCTCTAAAAGCTACAGTGCACCACAAAAAACTACTTGTGCTTGCAAAAAAAATGGGTATCAGGGGTATTCTACAACAGCACCTACCTGTGCTACATCCCATGTTGGCAATAACGTTTACGCACCATACAAAGTAAGATTTTAAAAGAAAAATAGAGCCGCCTAAAAACTAGGTGGCTCTATTTACGTGAGCAAGTTTGCAATAAATTTTAAAAATTAGTGATATGAGAAAGATTTGTTATAATGGTATTATATCTATAGCACAGAGTTTAACTTGCACCTATATCTGCTGGCTTTTTCTGTTTCTTTTATTCCTCGGCTACGTAAACGTTCACACGATATCCACTATTATATATATATCCACTTGTCCCAGCCTCGCCAACTTTAGTGTCAGCAGTTACCTCGTCTCCTACAGCTACACTTACTTCACTCAGATGTGCAATTCGAACTTTTTCCCCTTGTGCCGTTTCATACACCACTGCTATTCCCCACGGCCATGACATTTCGGGAACCTCTGTTACTGTGCCGCTACTGACCGCAAATACAGCTGCGCCCAGTGGTGCGTATGTCTGTTTTCCCTGCTGTGTATAATATTCTTCAGGGTATGTAAAACTTTCTTCTTCTATTTCCTCCTCATTTGCTAATGCCGTTTGTGTGTTTAGGCTTTCAATGTTCACACCATACCCACTTGTAGATACAGCACCACTTATACCAGCCTCGCCAACTTTAGTATCAATAGTTACCTCATCTCCTACACCTACACTCACTTCACTCAGATGTGCAATGCGAATTTCTTCGCCCTGTGCTGTTTCATATACAACCGACCTTCCCCAAGGCCATACTGATGTTTCAGAAACCTCGGTTACTATGCCACTGCTAACAGCAAATACTACTTCACCAATTGGTAGATATACATATGTACCACTAATAATGTTGCCATATTTTTTCTCCCAAGGTTCATTTGAATATGCTCCCTCAATTTGTGTTATTTCAGAGTTTGGGGTTGTGGTGGGCATCTCACTCTTTGCTACGTTAATACCACTTAATTCACCACTATCTTCTGGAGCATCGGGTACGCTATTAACACTATCTTCTGCTTTTGTATCTACTATGTCCAGTGTGTCAAAATTATTTTCTTCGTCCACATATGTTTTCTCCACCTCATTGATATTTTGCTTTTCTGCAAAATTTATTTTTGCTGTATTTATGGCAGATGGCGCTATTAGTGCCACCATTATAGTTATTGATGCAATATATGCAATGGATTTCACCAGTTTGCTATTCTTCTTTTGGCTCATAATGCTTGTTATTCTCTCCTTTAGGTTATGTTTATTACTGCTAAGTGATAGCACTGCTAGGGTGTTTGTGGTTGCTGAATTTAAGATTGACAGGGCATATTGCTGTTTATCACTGTGTGTTAGCTGCTCCGAAACTAGCTCATCACAGGATATTTCCAGTATATTCTTAAACTTGCTTGCAAATATATGCACAGCAGGGTTGAAACAGTGCACAATTTTTGCTATTTCAAGTAGCAGTATCCACCAAATATCTCTGCGTTTTAGGTGATATAGCTCGTGTGTGATTATCGAGCTAAGCTGTGATTTGCTATAGCTCTGGCACGGTATTATTACACTATGTCTGAAAAAGCCTGCAAGCATAGGTGTTGTGCAAGTTTTAGAGTTATATATACTAACAGGCTTGTGAATATTTAGTCTGCTTTTAACCTCCTGCAAGATAGGCACTAGCTCGTAATTTTGCACTGCACCCACCTTTATATGTCTAAGATATAGTATGTGCCTAAAGGTGAGTAGCAACAGTGAAATCGCCATATATGCCACCCACATCACAGATAAAATTTGGGGGAAATCTATAGGTATATTGCTAGCAGTATTACTAGCCACATTAACAGGAACTGTTGGTGTTGTTATGCCCTGCCCCGTGATTATCTCTGTAGCCACAGATGTGGGGGCTTGCGTATACTCTGATGCTATAGATATATCCAAAATTTCCACCGCTGTGGTTACAAGCAAGATAACAGGACAGAGAAACAGTACTAAATTCAGCTTGCTAAGTGCAAAGCGAGTTTTTGCACTACAGTATTTCTTTAGTGCCACACTAAATATCGCCATCAACAAAAACAGCACTGTGGGTAGCACGGTAGTAGATACTACTAAGAGAAAAATTTCTTTCATCGTTTATTCCTCCATATCACCAATAAGTGACTTTAGCTCCTTTATCTCACTTTCATCTAGCTTTCCACCATCGTAAAGGGTAGCAACAAGGCTACTAATAGAACCGTCATACAGCTTATCCAAGATACTGCGAGCTTTGGTGCAGTCGTACTCCTTTTTGCTGATTAGTGCTTTGTAGTAGTTGGTGCGTCCGTCTTTTGTGGAGCTAATCGCACCTAGTTTTGTAAGCCTAGTTATATATGTGGATAGCGTCTGCTTTTTCCACTGTTTGTCCTGTGTGTTGTTGAAAAAGTCCTGTATTTGCCCAAAGCTTAGCTCCTCTGCCGAGCTCCAGATTAGTGTCATTATTTCGTATTCTGTATCAGATAAATTCATAAGCATATAGTCCTCCAAAAATCATAACATAATTGTACTATAAACCTTAGTACAATTATATCTTAGCAGATAAATCCTGCTTTGTCAATACAAAACAGTGCCCGACACACCACGCTTTCTTGTATATGATAGTTGAAAGTTGTTTCAGTATGTGCTATATTAAAAGAAATATGATAGTGAGGATTATGTTATGAAGTTTGATGTGGCAAAATTAAAATGGACAAATGAACCTAAGGAATATCAAGTTGACAGCGCAAAAATTGAGATTATAACTGAACCCGGTACCGATTTATGGCAAAGAACTTACTATAAATTCAGGAATGACAACGCCCATATGCTACAGCTTGAAACAGATGAAAAAGAGTTTTCTTTTACTGTAAAGGCAGAGTATAATAGTAAAAATAATTATGACCAAGCTGGAATTGTACTTTACTTAGATAGTGAAAACTGGATTAAAGCCTCTGTTGAGTATGGTGATAAATCCACTGCTTTTCTTGGTGCTGTAGTAACCAACAACGGATATTCCGATTGGTCAACCTCGCGCATTCCAGCCAGCATTAAAACAATGTGGTTTAGGCTTAGCCGTAGAGGTGATGACTTTTGTGTAGAAACTTCTTTGGACGGTGAAGTTTTTGAGCATATAAGAATTTGCCATATGTTTGCTGTACAGGAAACAATTAGCTTTGGTCTTTATGCTTGCAGTCCTGAGGACGGTGCATTTACTGCAACTTTTACTGATTTTGAAGTGACTGAATGCAGATGGGCACTACATGATGGTCAACAACCTGACAAAGATTTGATTTAAACTACCACACCCTCTTGGCTAATTTAGTCAGGGGGGTGTTCTCTTTTTCGGTTTTCAATATTTAACTAGAATAAGGCTTGTACCAGACATTACATATATAATGTAATATATTACATATTAATTTATCCCACACTATATTATAATTAAGGTGTTACCGTGAAATACGTATGCGGTAGCACCTTTTAATATATGAAAGAGAGATAATATTATGTTTGAATATGGCGCACAGTACTATAGATATCCAAACCCTGATAAAGCATTTTGGGAAGACGATTTTGCAACTATGAAAGCAATGGGTTTTACAGTTGTAAAGCTATGGGCTTCGTGGAATATTATAGGTTACAAAGAAAATGAATATGACTATAGTGACCTAGACACACTAATAGCAATCGCAAAGAAAAATGATATCAAGATAATACTTAACACCATCATAGAGAATGCACCATATTGGCTAGTCGAGAAATATCCAGAAGCAGTTTTTGTATCTGCACTGGGTTACAAAGCGCTTCCACACTCCAGAGGCAACACACCTGCTGGTGGCTGGCCTGGGCTTTGCACACATCACCCAGAAGTACGAAAAAGTGCAGAGGATTTTTTCACCTCCATAGCAACACACTATAAAGATAATGACACCATCTATGCTTTTGATATATGGAACGAAATTTTCCTAGAAGCAAATGACTACTATAATAGCAAAATAGAAACAGGGCTATACTGCCACTGCCACCATACCAAGCAAGAGTTTAAACGCTATTTAAAGAAAAAATACGGCTCGCTAGAAGAGCTTAATAACGCATGGTTTAGGAAATATTCTGCGTGGGAAGAAGTATACCCACCTATAGAGCGTGGTGGATATCCAGATATGCTAGATTGGCTGACATTCCGCCTTGAGGACAGAACAGCGCATATGCACTGGAGATATAACACTTTCAGAAATGCCGATAATAACGTAAGGCTGATTTCTCACTATGCTTGCCTTGATAAACCCAAACACGCAGCAGACCTGACCTCTGTAGCTGATATAGTAGATGAATGGGGTGTGTCCACATTTGCAGGTTACAACAGGTCTGGAGATGTTACAGAAGAATTTCTGTACAGACTGGACATAGCACGGTCCGACGCTAAAGGCAAAAAGTTTTGGCAGAGCGAACTGAAAGGTGGGCAAAATACAGGTGGCAATGGTCACTGTGCACTTAGACGCTCACCCATGGCAAAGCAAGAAACAATGGCGTGCTGGAACTGGTGTGTACTAATGGCTGGTGCAAAAGGGCTCATGTACTGGCAATTTAGACCAGAATACCTAGGCCCTGAGACACCTGGAAATGGGTTAACAGACCTCATGGGCAACCCTACTGACAGAAGCGAGAATGCACATTTTTTTGCAAAATTAACAACAGATAATGAGTTTATAGGTGCATCACAACCTACAAAGAGTAAAATAGCTATTCTTCGTTTAAATGAGGCTGATTTGTTTGGATATTTGCTAGATAGTAGTAGAAACTGGTATGAAGATGCACTAGCCGGTGCTTATAACGCTTTTGCTGCCAATAATTATCAAGTGGATATTATAACAGCAAACGACATATCAAATTATAAGCTTGTCTATATTCCATTTGCACAGATGATTAATGATGATAACATAAAGAAAATCAGGCAATATGTAAGAGCTGGTGGCAGGATTGTCGCAGAAGCTGCTACTGCACATTACAAAGATGGCGGCTTTTGCTCGTACCAGATACCTGGCGATATGACAGACTTATTTGGTGCACAGAGCACGGGTATAGAGTACTATAGAATAGACGAAGAAAAGCCTATGTTACATTTTGATAATCAATCAAGCATAGCTGTAGCGGTGTATCAAGAAAAGTATGAGTTACTAGGCGGCACTGCTATTGCAAAATACAACGACAATAGTATAGCAGCCGTGCAGAATAGCTTTGGTCAGGGTGCTAGCATACTGGTGGGAACATATATCTCTCTATCTGCTACTAATACTGCAAGCAGTGAAGTTGCTGATATCTTTGACAGTTATGTAAAATGGGCAGGTATAGAAAGTGATGTAAAAACAAATGATATCAACCTAAAAGCTAGAGTACATACTTATAACAATGAGTATTATCTATATATTGTCAACCTAAAAAATACAGAAATAGATGCCACACTATCTATAAATACTGTGTTTGGTAATTTTACTTCTGCTATTTCTACAGTCAACAAAACAAGCTGTGGAATAAAAAACAACAGCCTGCATATCAATGTAGCAGGCTGTGGCGGTGATATATTTAAGCTTTCTCTGTGATTGTTCAGCTAGGAAATGTGTTCTTGTCACTTTTTTGTGGTAGTCTTAGCGTTATTCTGGTACCCTCGCCTTCGGTGGAGTGAATAATCAGGCCATACTCATCACCATATAGCAATTTTAGTTTGCTATTTATATTTGAAATACCAATTGAAGTATGCTGGGTGCTAGATATTGGCAAATTGTTCTTTAGCGCATTTGATAGATACTCAAGCCTCTCTTTATCAATGCCTACACCGTTATCTTCTACTGTGATAACCACTATATCCTCACTAATATTTATAGAAACAATAAGTTTCTTCTCCTTTAATGATGTTTCCAGACCATGGTTGACTGCATTTTCTACCATTGGCTGAAATGTCATTTTTGGTATTGTGGTCTTTTCTATATCCACATTATCAGCTATTCTTATTTCACTCATTATCTTACCGTTATAGCGTATGTTTATAATAGAAAGATATTTTTTAAGCACCTTTATTTCCTCTGCTATAGGCACTAGGTCATCATTACCTATCGAATATCTAAAAATCTCTGCCATGCACGTGGATATCTCTGCAATTTCTGGAACATGACTTTTTATTGCAATACCTCGCACACACTGCAAGGTATTACACAGAAAATGCGGGTTAATCTGGCTTTGCAACGACCTAATCTGCGCCTCGTTTTTTAGTATCTCATTTTCATATAGCCTACTCTGAGAATTAAAAATCTGCCTGTTCATTGCATACATTTCGTCTAGCATAGTATTTATATTTTGTGCTATCTGACCTATTTCATTATTTGCACTGCACACAATTCTACGCTTGTTTCTCTTGGCATCTTCATCTAGTAATTGATATGATATTTCTTCTATCGGCTTTACCAGAATATCTCTTAGGCAATATGACATATAGAATATTACTATTAACACACATATCAAGTTCACTATGAGTATTATGAAGGTTGTAACGTTTGCTGATGAATTAAAATGCTGAATGTAGTAGCCGTTTAGAGTCCATGATGTAGTGCTTATTTGCTTCTCAAATATTTGTGTGCTCTGCACATTTGCGTTGCTTGTCGATTTATAAATAGTATTATCACCATCTCTAATGTCTATAGATAGATACTCGTTGCTAGAAATATCCAGAAAAAGTTCCTCGGTAGATATTATGTCACAAACAAACAGTGTAGCACCTATTATCTGCCTAAACTGCGAAGTACCTGTTATGTCATATACAGGGTTTATATACAAAAATAATGGCGTATCACTATTATTGTCATCCTCTAACAAGTACAGATTTTTTTCGTAAATATCTCCTTTTTCAGACATTTCCTCTAGCAGATTTATTATAGTAATCATCTCATATGTACCACTACGGTAACATTCTATGAAATCACCTTGCTCATTAATGATAAAACCGCCCTGTATACTGGTATCATAGTCTGCAAATATAGAAAACATATCTGCTATATCTTGTATATTTTGATACTCATCTCGCTTATTTTCTGTCAGCAAATAGTCCTGTGTGGCTACAGAGTATGCTATTTTGGAGTGTGCGTTATCAAGGCTACCAAAGTATTGTTCTAGATTATACCCTACAGATTCAAATACACTCAAGGAAATATTATAGTTTTTTTCACTATCGTTTTCAAATATGTAAACAACACTGCCAATTTGAAATAATGAGATAATTATTATAAATATCATTAGTATAAATAGTATTTGTGATTTAATTTTATTCCTTGCTTTTTTTCTCACAACAATGCTCCATTCTGCCACTTT
Source organism: uncultured Oscillospiraceae bacterium (assembly GCA_964369345.1). Classification (GTDB taxonomy): domain Bacteria; phylum Bacillota; class Clostridia; order Oscillospirales; family Ruminococcaceae; genus Angelakisella. Next base: position 12,519 of record CAYJFF010000047.1, on the reverse strand, counting down.
TTTTCTAGCATTTATTTTTATCAAACCAAAATCCATATAATTAAAGTATAAGCTATACAAATTATAGCAAACGCACACACCAAAAGCAAATGATATCTTGTGTTCATTGACATCACTGTGCAAACACACTATAATTTATAGCACAAACTGAAAAAAGGAGAAGGAAAATAGTATGTATAAAGTTGTGTTACTAGATGATGAGCCTTGGTCAATTATAGACTTAAAAGAAACTATGCCGTGGGAACGCTTTAACATGGAGGTCATCGCAGATTTTGATAACCCTCTAGAGGCTTACAAAGCTATATCTCATCTAAAACCCGATATCCTTTTTACAGATATACGCATGCCAGGGATGACGGGAGTAGAGCTGATAAAAAAGCTAAAGGACGAAGAAGTGGATTGTATATTTGTTATTTTGAGCGCATATGCAGAGTTTGAGCTTGCAAGACAAGCAGTCTCTGTAGGTGCATTTGAGTATCTGTTAAAGCCTATCAACGAACAAAGTGGAATAGAAATATTACAGAGGATATCTACAGTACTAAAACCAAAGAGTGAGGAAGCAGAAAATGCTGACACACAAAATATCCACCTAAATAGAATAACAAATTATATAGATATAAACCTGCACAAAAAAATATCACTGCAAGAGGTTGCCGATAACTGCCACATAACAAAGTCGTACTGCTGTCGCCTGCTACGCAAACACCTAGATACTACATTTGTAGCCTATATTCTAAAAAAACGCATGGAGTATGCTGTGGCGCTTATGAGCAACCCACAACTTAATATGTCTGAGATAGCAGAGCGTGCTGGTTTTGAAGATTATTTTTATTTTAGTAAATCATTTAAAAAATACTACAACTCTCCACCTATGGAGTATAGGAAAAAACTCTCAAATAAGCTTTAAGGAGAACATACCTCAATGGACTACAAAAAATATATAGAAGATGTCCATAATCTGCATATAGGCACTATGCCACCCAGGAGCTATTATATCCCTTTTTCTTCCCAAAGCGCCTTGCAAAGTATAGAAATGGCATATGCATTGCAAGATAGCTCTGACAGGGTAATAGTATTATCTGGCGAGTGGGATTTTAAGTTTTATGATACCTATTATGATTTGCCCAGTAGCATTGTCGATGTTATCTTTGATGACAGCATACCCGTGCCTTCTGTTTGGCAAAGTTCTGGATATGATAAGCACTGCTATACAAATGTAAAATATCCATTCCCATACGACCCACCTTTTACGCCCGATGATAACCCATGTGGCGTTTATCAGCGCGTGTTTGATATAACAGATATAAACGAGACTTACTACCTCAACTTGGATGGTGTGGATTCTTGCTATTTTGTCTGGATTAATGGTAGCTTTGTGGGCTTTAGCCAAGTTTCTCACTGCACATCAGAATTCGACATCACCACATATATACACCACGGACAAAATACTATAACCATAGCTGTTTTAAAATGGTGTTTTGGTAGCTATCTGGAAGACCAAGACAAGCTAAGAATGTCTGGCATTTTTAGAGATGTATACATACTCAAAAGACCAAAAGTGCATATTCGTGACTATAGCATTACTACAGAAATATCTTATGAGAAAAACACTGCAGCCATTTACATAGATATAGAAAAAACAACATATTTTCCAGTTTCTATCAAACTATTATCACCCACTGGGGAAGTGCAATATGAGCGTGTTATAGCAGATGACAGCTTGGTGATTGAGGTAGAAAGACCACTGCTGTGGAACGCTGAATTACCACAGCTATATAACATAACCTTCTCTTATGTTGACGAAATCATAAGTGACACAATAGGTATAAGAGAAATAAAAGCTATTGACAAGATAATATATATTAATAACAAGAAAATAAAATTTAAAGGTGTCAATCGCCACGATAGTAATGCGAAAACAGGCTATACCATAAGCCTTGCTGATGCGCTAGAGGACTTAACGCTGATGAAACAGCATAATATCAATGCTATACGTACCGCCCACTACCCAAATGCCCCATGGTTCCCCAAGTTGTGTGACAGGTACGGCTTTTATCTGGTAGCAGAAGCAGACCTAGAAATGCACGGCTGTATTCAGTTGTATTCCGATAAGCCAAAGTCAGAAAGAGCGTGTATTTCTGCACATAACCCAATATTTGCAGATGCTATAAAAGACAGAATAACACTAAATGTAGTGCGTGATAAAAACAGACCGTCCGTCATTATGTGGTCACTAGGTAATGAGAGTGGCTATTCACAAGTATTTGTAGATGCTGGATACTGGATAAAGAGCTATGATGGAACACGTCTTGTACATTACGAAAATGCTAATAGTGCAGACACTCCACTGGATACAAATTGCCTAGATGTGTATGGTGACATGTATGCAAACCCTATCAAAATAAGCGAGTTTCTTGAATCTGGCGCCTGTGACAAGCCATATATGCTATGCGAATATGCACACGCTATGGGTAATGGCCCCGGTGGCTTGGAAACATATCAGCGGTTAATCTATGACAACGACGCCTTTTGTGGAGGATTTGTTTGGGAATGGAATGACCACGCAGTCTATATGGGTAGCGACAGAAACGGTAATGAGATGTACCTCTATGGGGGAGATTTTGGTGAAGTAATACATGACAGTAATTTTTGCATAGATGGGCTAGTTTATCCTGACAGAAAACCACACAGTGCTCTACTGGAAGTTAAAAACGTCTTTCGCCCTATACGCACAGTGCTTATAAGCAGTGACCCTCTAGTAATAGAAGTAACCAGTTACTATAATTTTACAAATATCAAAGACACCATATGTTTAAAGTACGAGCTGATAAAAGACAACCAGACCATAGCTAGTGGTATATTGAGCGAGCTAGATATTTTACCAAGCTGCAAAGCACAGTTTAGTTTATTGAAAAAAACCGACATAAGCTCAATGACATTTCTCAACATATATTATCTTACAAAATGCAAAAATGAGCTTGTTGACAGCGGATATTGTGTGGGCACAGAACAGTTTATATTAAGTGAGAGCTATAGCCCACAATTAACCCCCGTTATTGGTGGTGATATAGTCAATATCCACGAAACACAAAACAACATCACAATATTCAGTGAGTCGTTTAGCTACGAGTTTAACAAGCGAAAAAGTGAGTTTGTTTCTCTGGTATATAATAATTTTAATTATATATCACACCCTGTTTGCTATAACATTTGGCGGGCACCCATTGACAACGATATGTATATACTGGAGTGCTGGAAAAAGTCTGGCTATAACCGAGCAGTGACAAAAGTGTATTCAACCCATACTTCTGTAGAAAACAACACCGCCACTATACACTGTTACCTCTCACTTTCTGCTATTGGTGTACAAAAGATAATGGATATACACACTACATACCACATATATGCTAATGGACAGATAAAAGTAAAAATAACAGCAAACCGTAATACAGAACTACCATATCTGCCACGTTTTGGGCTCAGATTTTTTTTGCCAAAAGAGCTAGAAAGTGTTGAGTATATGGGATATGGCGCTCACGAAAACTATATAGACAAGCACGAGAGCTGCTTAATGGGTTATTACTCTACCACTGCCACAGAAATGCTTGAGGACTATATAAAGCCACAGGAAAACGGCAGTCGTTATAATTGTTACTCAGTGACTATATCTAGCGCTGAACACAGAATGAAGCTGATATCCAAAACTCCATTTAGCTTTAGCGCACTACACTATACACAGGAAGCACTTGAAATGGCAACACATAACTATAAGCTAGAAAAAAGCGATAACACTATACTGTGTATAGACCTTAAACAAAGTGGTGTGGGCTCTGAAAGTTGTGGGCCTACATTGCCGATAGAGCATCAAGTAAACGAAAGTCACTTCGAGCATGAGTTTTATATAAATTTCGAATAAACAAAACAACCTCATCGCTATTTTAAGCAATGAGGTTGTTTTTGCTATCTGCCTATATCATAGACAGAAGTTAGCTTTATTTTTGCTTGCAACTGCTCAATGGTTATCTGTTCAAGTGTCGAGCTTTTTGCTATGCTAAGCTTTGTAGGTGTTCCGATTAAATCAAAGAAATTATCACTAATAACTGTATCAATATCTTCAAGTTCCACAAACACTTTCCTAGCATATGTGTCAGCACTTATATTGATAATAAAACTACTATCATCTTCTTGTACTTCTATGCTAAAGTTTGGTTTTCTCAGGTTGTAATGTTTTGGCTTTTCTATTGTTTCTGATATTTGTGTTATAATATTACCTGATTTATCAAAAAGTGTAGCGCAAATGAAGTGTGAACGACACTCGCTGATATTGTGAAAATAATCCTGTAAACGAAGTGTGCATATGTCACTACTCTCTAGCTGTGGGGTATTTACAAGCAGATTTTGTGAGTAAACAACACCGAAATCATTGTCCTTAATCTCTAACAATACACTACCAGAAAACAGCTCCCTTGTTTCATTAGAAATATTAGCAACAGCAGTTTCTGTGTCTATATGCAACGACAACAACACAGGTGCATAGAACCTTTTTGCATAATAGTGTAATGCTTTCCAGCGACCGTAATAGTCGATACTCGACCAACTTGCCACAGGCCAGCAGTCGTTTAGTTGCCAGTAAATAGCACCCATGCATCTACCACGAAAACGTCTCCAATGCTCTACCCCAAAGCGCATTGCATCTGCCTGTATTAGCTGAGATGCATAAACGGAGGTTGCAAGGTTGGTAGGGCACAAGTAGTGCTGTGTTATATAGTTTAGTATTTTGGAGTTGCAGCCTTTGCGCTTTTGGTGGGACTCCATCACCGCAGACATCATATTACGGTCTTCTGGCTGTGTAAAACTCTCTACTGTTTTCATGCAAGGCAGTGACTCGAACCCAAACTCCGAGCAGAACCTGAAATAGTGGTTCCTATAGTCCTCGAAAGGTTTATTTGCGTGCCACACTGCCCAGTAGTGCACATCGCCTTTGTTATCGTCCTGTGGGTTATCAAAACCACCACCAGATGATGGCGATGACGGCCAGTAGAATATATCTGGTGCTAGTTTTTCGCAAAGCTCAGCAATTATACGCTCATACAGCTCTATATAATCCTGTTTTAGTCGCTCGTTATGATTTACATATTGCATCATTTCAAGCTCCATTTCGTTATTGCCACATAGTAGCCCCAGCGATGGGTGGTTTCTTAGCCTTGTTATGTTATGTATAAATTCTTCGTACACATTGGCTCTAAAACTATCTGTTAGCTTGTAGGCTGCGCACGCAAACATAAAATCTTGCCACACAACAAGACCCAGCTCGTCACAGGCATCGTAGAACCAGTCTTCTGGGTAATATCCGCCACCCCACACCCTAATAGTATTGAAGTTTGCGCTAACACAATCCTCTAGCAGTTTGCGTGTACGTAATGGGTTGGTATATGCCAAAATAGAGTCCTCTGGGACATAGTCGCCACCCATTGAGAAAAATTTTACCCCATTTACCACAAAGCAGAATTCCTCGCCCCATTTGTCTGCATCTCTGCTTATGGTAAGTGTTCGCAAGCCGATATTTTTGCTAAGAGAGTGTATGTCTTCCCCACCATGTACCAGTGTTGCCACGACTTTATATAGCGGTTGTTCTCCCAGCCCATTTGGCCACCATAGTTTTGGCGAGCGAATAGACACCTCTCCTACATTTTCTTCGCCTGCTACCAGTGTGCGTTCTGCAATAGCTACATCACCATCATACACATAGATTTTCAGTTGATATTCATCGCTGCATAGTTTAAGCTTAGTACTTATAGTAAGCAAAACTTCATCATCTGTATGTGTTTGCCGAATATATAAATCATCTATATACCCAGCAGTTACAAACCATAGCTCTACAGGGCGGAATATTCCCATATCTGGTAGTTTTGGGCCCCAGTCCCAACCAAACATGCTGTGCGCTTTTCTAATATACTGGTAGCCTGGTATGCATTCATCTGGGTTTACGCCATATATTGGGTTTTTTGCATATGCTTTATTGATAAACTTAAGTGGAGATGCAAATTTTAATGTTATTGTGTTTTCACCAATATTGAGGTACTCATTAACTACAAAAGAATACTTCCTATGCATATTCTCCATTGAGCCTATATAGCGCTCATTTACATATAGCTGTGCAAGTGTATCCACTCCATGAAATATTAGCATTATCTCGCTCTGTGTCAGTTGCTCATCTGTAATACAAAAGACACGTGAAAATTCGCTATCATTTTCTGATAGTTTTGTATACAGGTGCTCGTTCTCACCAAAGTATGGGTCATCAATAAGTTTGTTTTCTAGTAGCCCACTATAAAGAGAGCCTGGAATAGTAACCTCCATGGGTGCATACCCTGAAGTTTGCATCTTCCATTTTCCGCCTAGTGTTATATTATTCATAGTGCGTCCTCCTTTTTATTATCTTGATAATATCATCTATGCACATATAATAAAATGAAATATAATACATTGTCTTTGTATTAGGTTGCACAGTTTTTAAATTTGTACAAGATATTACAAAAAAAGTGATTTTTTGTTAATATGCTTTTATTGATTTTATATGTATAATATCAACAAAGGAGTTGATGCGAATGACAAATACACAAAGAAATGCTAATATAAATAAGCAAACACTTGGTAAAAAGATTTGGAAATATAGACACATTTATATCATCTTACTACCTGGTCTTTTGTATTTTCTTATTTTCAAGTACATTCCAATATACGGAATACAGCTAGCGTTCAAAGATTTTGGCTATGGCGATGGTATCTCTGGCAGTCCATGGGTTGGTTTGAGCAATTTTACCTATCTCTTTATGGAACAAGAGTTTTGGAATTCGTTTAAAAACACTATTATTATATCCACATATAAAATAGTGATAGGTTTCCCCATCCCCGTAATTCTTGCTATATTTTTAAGCGAAGTTCGCTCTGTAAGATATCGCAAATTTGTGCAGACCGTTCTCACATTCCCTCACTTCCTTTCTTGGGTTGTACTATCTGGTGTTATGTTTACTTTTCTATCAAACACAGGTGTGCTAAACAACCTTTTTCAAATCTTGGGGTGGGAAAAAGTGAGTTTCTTTACTGACAAAGATACTTTCCGCGGGTTGTTGGTAGGTAGCTTTATATGGAAAGAAGCAGGCTGGAGCACTATAATATATCTAGCTAGTATACTGGGCATAGATGCCTCACTATATGAAGCAGCAAAAATAGACGGAGCTAATCGCTGGGATAAAATCCGATATATTGTGTGGCCTGGCATAAAATCTGTAGTAATAGTTATGCTTATACTAAAAGTAGGTAGTGTAATGGAGGCAGGGTTTATGCAAGTACTTAACCTGTACAATGCAAGTGTTTATTCTGTTGGCGATATTCTGGATACATATGTATATCGTATCAGCTTCCAAAAACCTACTGATTTTGGCATAAGTACAGCTGTGAGCTTATTTAAGGGTGTTACTAACTGTATGCTTTTACTCTTTGCCAATTTTATTGCTAAAAAATTCGGAGAGGATGGTATTGCATAAATGGCTAATAATAAGACAAAAAAACTTAACCATATTACCACTTTTGATGTAGTTCTTGCATCTGTAATGGCAGTACTAGTGATAATCATCCTCTACCCTTTTTACAATGCATTTTTGATATCAATAGTACCACAGAATGAATACTTGACAACACCACTAATGCTATGGCCCACTTCGCTAGACCTAACATCATACAAATTTGTTATAGATGATGGAATGGTGCTTAGTGGTATGTGGGTAACAACACTGGTATTGTTTTTTGGTGTGGCATATAATATGCTACTCACTGTCTGCACAGCATTCGCACTGACAAAGCCTTTCCCAGGGAACAAGCTTGTTAGCTATCTATTTATATTCACCATGTACTTCAGCGGTGGTCTTATTCCCTATTACCTGCTAATAAGAGATTTGGGACTTATGGACTCTATTTTCTCCATGGTTTTGCCCACTGGCATATCATTCTCTTATATGATAATTATCAAGAAAAATTTCGAGAATATACCAAAGGAAATGGAAGAATCCGCATATATAGATGGTGCTAGCGACTTGAAAATTTTATTTTCAATCTTTCTCCCAGTATCACTACCCATACTAGCTACTTTTGCCCTATACTATGGCGTTGAAAGATGGAATGAGTGGTGGAATGGTATGCTATTTATAAAAAGTGTAGACAAACAGCCACTACAGCTCATATTACGCAGTATCATCATGGACGCCTCCAATATCACAGAAAGCTCTAGCTCTGAGGTCACTGTTTTTGGTGAGGGCGTAAAAATGGCAAGTACCGTAATCTCAATGATACCCATAATGTGCTTATACCCTTTCTTGCAGAGATTTTTTGTAAGCGGGTTAACCATGGGCGCAGTAAAAGGATAATCGCAACAAGCCCAATCAATGTTGCTTATTGAAATAATCATAATTTTAGGAGGAACAAAAATGCTTAAGAAGAAAGTACTGACATCGGTAATTACGACGATTTTGGCTATAAGCCTAGCGACAGGTTGCGCACCTACTACATCATCCTCATCATCTGTAGCAACATCTACACCTACACCTACACAGAGTAGTAGCCAAGCAACACCCGATGTACCTAGTGAAAAAGACTACAGCGAAAAAGTAACTATCCAAATAAATATGAGGGATGCAGATAAAGTAGAAGAGGATAAGCTTGTAGCTTATGTTCTGGAAAAATTTAATATAGAGCTTGACCTTATATCTACAAATCTAAGTGATGTAAATGAAAAAGCACGTGTATGGGCTGCTGGTGGCGATATCCCAGAAGTTTTTTGGTTCGACTTTAAAGTAAGTATGACAGGCGAAGTAAACGAATGGATAGATGCTGGGCTTTTTTCACCACTACCAGAGATAAATGCAGACACTTATCCAAACCTTGCAAAACTTAATGATACTATGACATCTAAATCTATACTAATGCCAGATGGTCAGCAGTATTTCTGGCTACCAAGCCGTGGTTTTGATAGCTTTGGACATATTGGTTCTATACATTTTTACTACAGAGCAGACTGGGCAGAAGAACTGGGCATGTACCAAGATGAGTATACTTGGGAAGAAATGTTAGCACTTAACAAAGCATTTATAGAGCAAGACCCAGGTGGTAATGGCGCAGGCAAAACTATAGGTATGGTTTCTGCAACTTGGGCTTACCCAGGGTTTGCAGGTCTTGACCAATACGAGCCATACTGGGACGGCTTTAAGCTTGTCGATGGCGAATACGTTTGGGGCCCTTCACTAGACACAACAATGGAAGGCATAAAAGAAGTTAAAAGACTATACGACGAAGGTCAAATTTGGGAAGACCTACCACTTGCAAAATCAGGCAGCGAATCCACTGGCCGTTATGAAGCAGGTCAAAGTGGTATAATCTACAGCAACTTCCCAGTAAACGGTATAGAGAGTATCATGAACAACCTTGAGAAAAATGAGCCAGGTGTTGATGTTAGCAAGGCTATGCAGCTAATGAGAGTAACTACACCGGATGGTGAAAAACTTGTATCTCAAAACGAAGAGTTTTATGGTGCACTTGCTTTCCGTGAAGATATCGACCCAGAAAAAATGAGCAGATTTATGGATATGATGGAATTTATCGCTTCTCCTGAGGGCTGGGAAATGCGTGTTTATGGTATTGAAGGTGAGGATTATACAAAGAGTGGCGATGAATACACTATCCTTTGGGAAAAAGATGAAAATGGTACACTTATAAAGCCTTTTCCAAATGAAGACCGTCTATTCTCTATGGTTCACTTGACATCAGGACTTGCACATACAATACCTACCTATAGAGAAGAAGCAAGGCAGGCACGTATAGACCAGATAGAGTGGACATCGAATAGTGATGAGCTAGTATATTCTGAAATAGACTATGCATATAGCGCATTTAGTGCACCAAACAAAGATAAATATAACCTTGGAACAGAGGCAAATGATAAGGTGAAAGAGCTTATAATGTCTTCTGACGATATCGAAAAAGATTTCTCAGAATGGGTTGCTGCTACACAACCAAAAGCCGACCTAATACTAGAAGAGCTAAACACACTGTTCTTGCCAACTCAACAGTAATATAAATTTAATGAGATAGGGATGGTTTTATTACCGTCCCTATAATTATAAAAACGGAGAATAAGTATATGAATATTGCTAATAAAATGGTTGTTGTACCATCAGAAAATCTACCTGTGCTGTTTGATGTAGATGTAGTAGTTGCAGGTGGTGGTAGTGCTGGTTTTGCCGCAGCAGTTGCAGCATCTCGCAGTGGCAGCAAGGTGCTGATAATAGAAAAGAACAATGCTTTTGGTGGACTGTGGACAAATGGTCTAGTTCTTAGGCTATATGGTACACATGCACATACACCCAGTGGAGAAGTAAAAAACTACTATGGTGGCATTGGTGGAGAAATAGTAGAGAAACTAAGTGAGATGTCCGCTGCGCTCCACCCTTTTGGTGAGGATAATTTTGAGCCTACTCCCGACCCACAATCTGCAGTTCACGTAATGGATAATATCATAGAAAAAGAAAATGTGACTGTGTTGTTCAACACACTTATAACAAAAGTGGTTATGGATAAGAACAAAATATCAGCCCTTGTGTGCGAGAATAAGCAAGGTAGTTTTTGTGTATCTGCAAATGCGTTTGTAGATGCCACAGGCGATGCAGATTTATTAGTAAAAGCAGGCGACAGCTACACTCTAGTAGAGAAATATTCCACAGGGCTTAATCACCTAGTTGCTGGTGTCCATGATGTAAAAAAAGAGGACTTCCAGTCTGTTTATGGAAAACTACCGTACACCCCAAACAGTGATTACTTTTGGCTAAATATGACTGGTAGACGTTGTGATTTTACTGATATGGTAGCTATGTCTAGGCTAGAAATAGAGCACCGCAACAATATGTGGGAGCAATTAGAAAAGCTGAGAGAAGTGTCTGGCAAAAGTGATGTATATATCCCTACTGTTGCGACACAAATGGGTGTAAGGGTAACACGTATACCACAAAATGACAAGACCTTATCATATGCAGATACAATAAACACACCACAACCTACAGACCCTATCGGTGTTAGTGGCTGGGCAAACTATGAGCCTGAATTTAAAAATAAACATACTGCTTACAAAATACCTTACCGTGTGCTACTTACTGATAAAACAGAAAATCTTTTGATGAGTGGAAGATGTGTAAATGCTGATGACAGAGCAATAAACAGCTTGCGCCTTGTACCTAACTGTTTTATTACTGGGCAAGCAGCTGGTATAGCAGCAAGTATTGTTGCAAAATCCGGCATACCCAGCACCGAAGCGTACTCCCACGGAATGAAAGACGAGCTTGAAAAACAACGAGTATTGTTAGATTATTAATAAGTACTCTGTAAGCATGTATGCTGGTTTTTACATACTAATTACGCGTAAATCCAACTAATTTACACTCCTTTTTGAACTGCATTATCCCCTGTTGATGAGAGGTGTAGAAAATCTTTTCAATAGTTTGTGAGTTGAACTTTTATAGTATATAGCTACTTTTGTATGTGCTGATACAACATAGCCGTTGTTAAAAATTTACAAAAAAGATAATATTCTCCTTGTTCGTTGCACTAAAGTGATAATTCTATGAAGTATCTATGAATAAACCTTGACTTTATATTAACGATTTGCTATGATAAAATGACAGCTGATTAAATTGGTTGTGCATACGCTTATTAAAGCGATAATCGGAAGGAGAACATTATGAAAAAATTACTAGCACTGTTTTTGACAACTGCAATGGCACTAAGCATAACTGCATGTACGGCTGAAGAAGGCTCAGCTACTGGTGAAGAAAAAGATATCCTAATCGTTTCACAAAAAGCTGACGCGGTTTCTCTTGACCCACAAGCTACAAACGACCAGCCAAGTGCCCGTGTATTCCGTCAAGTTTTTGACACACTATTCCTACAAGAAAATGACGGTACTATTTCCCCTCTATTGGCTGAAAGCTATGAATTCGTTAATGATGGTTTAACTCTAAACATCAAATTGCGCGAAGGGGTACAGTTTCACAATGGCGAGCCTTTCACAGCTGATGACGTTAAGTTCACATTCGAAAGAGGTTTCGGTTCAGCTTACATGGGAAATACACTAAGCTTTATGGATACAGAAGGTGTTACAGTAGTTGATGATTACAATATCAGCATTGACTTTCTTTACCCATTTGCCCCTGCTATTGACTACTTGGCAAACCCACTTACAGCTATCATGAATGAAGAAGCTGTTACAGCAGCTGGTGATGACGTTGGTACTTCCCCAGTTGGTACAGGTCCTTTTAAATACGTTAGCTGGGATGCAGCTAGCGAAATCGTTCTAGAAGCTAACTATGACTACTGGGATGGTGCACCTGGTACTGATGGCATAGTATTTAGAATTATTCCTGAAACAGAAACAGCAATGCTAGAGCTAGAAACTGGCGGTGTTGACATTGTTTATGA
>CAYJFF010000046.1:20953-23458 GCA_964369345.1 uncultured Oscillospiraceae bacterium | reverse complement strand
CCTGTGATATTTCTACAGGATTTCCATTCTCGTCTGTTACAGTTCCACCAGTAACGCTGGTAGAGAGCTACAGGTAAAATAGAATTCACAACACTAAAAATTTTCTAATGAACTAATATAAAATTCCTGATGCGACTATAGGTTAACAACAATATTTTTTTCTATACTCTAATATTTTTGTCATTATTGACATGTCGCTAATTTCTTCTCTGGCTAATATAAAACACACTACAAAAACCACCCACTACAGCAGTTTTTTCTACTATAGTGGGTGGTTCTGCTAGTGGATAGTTACCTGTACTAGAAATCAGTTGCTCCAGAAAAGCTGGCACCAGCTCAGCCTGCCAGAGCTATCGGAGCTAATACCTACACCCAGTTGGTCATATGCATCATTTAGTATATTCTTCTTGTGACCCTCGGAGTTCATCCAGCCATCTACCACCTCTTGTGCGCTACGGTGTCCCTGTGCTATATTCTCTGCGGCACTCCTACCAGAGGCATCATTACCTAGCACAGTGTGCCATGCATCGCCATTAGGTCTATCGTGGGAGTATGTTGCTTGCAGTTCATCTGCACGTATTTGTGCATAATTGGTAAGTGTGCTACTCAGTGTTAGTGCGTGTACCCCAGCGTTTGCACGCTCTATATTCACCAGTCGCAACACCTCGTTCACCATGCTGGATTGGTTTGTGTCCAGTGGTGTACTTTCCTTGTAATCTACATGGATAACTATAATAGACGGATTGTAACCCTCTTTACTAGCGGTTACTGTTACCTTGCCCTCGCCTGTAGCATTTATCTCTACTTCATCGTTATAATATTTTGCTGTTACATTGCCTGTGGTGCTTACATCTACCTCTACATCCATTCCACCATAATGTATAGGCACATAGTAGGTCGTGCCTGCCTCTGCTGTTATATAAATATCATTCTCACCAGTGGATATTGACGGTGCCTCATACCTTACTTCTATATTCTTTGTCACAGGTGTGTATCCCTCGGCAGATACTGTAACACTAACAGTTGCATCTTGCTCAGCAAAAATGTTTATATTGCCACTATTTGCGTTGTAGGTAGCAGAGGCATTGTTTGTTGCTGTTACTGTTACCTCTGCATTATCTGCATTTTGTATGCGCAGTGGTACATTTACACTCTCTATGCCATCTACAGTTACAGTGCTACTACCCAGTGACACGCTAACTGTCGGCTTGTAATATGTTACATTTATTTTCTCGCTATCACCTAGGTATCCTTTTAGTTCTGTGCTAACTGTCACTGTACCATCTCTATCGCCAGATATAGACAATGTCGTATTGTTTTGGTTGTACTGTGCTGTTATGCCCTCGCTCGCAGAGATTTCAACAGTTGGCACAGGGCTTTGTGGAAAGCTTAGCTGGATATTCTTTACATCTAGCCAGCCATTTAGGTCTATTGCTGTTTGCGATAATTTAACACTTGCCACTGGCTCATTGTGCGTTACTTTTATCTGCTTTGTCACTGTGGAATAACCCTGTGCGCTCGCTATTACCGACACTGTGCCGTCCTTTGTTGCAGATATATATAATTCTTTGCTGTCCGTATTATAATCTGCGGTTACTCCGTCGGTGGTTTCTATATCTATCTTGATATCTGCATTTGTACTTGCTACTTTTACTACAGGTTCAAGCCCTATATCATTCGCTGTTACCTCGCTTTTATCCACGCTGATATTCACAGGCTCTTTTTTTGCACGCACTATAATAGTCTGCTCATTTGCGTAATAACCCTCCTGTGTTACGCTAAAAGTAACCTCAAAGTCACCTTCGTCCACTGGCTTGATAGTTATTTTGCCATCTTGGCTAATCTCTAGCTTATCCTCTAGGTAGCTAATCTCTAGCACTGCATCTGCTGCTATTGCAACATTAACATCATAGCTTGTCATAACAGTTGCTGTTAACACACCGTCTTTTAGCACTGGCGACGTAATGCCTAGGCTTGTTTTTGTTGGTGTTATGGTGGTTGGTAGTGTTTTTTCTGTGCTTGCATATCCCTCTGCCACTACCTCTAGCACTATATCTGTTTCTCCCACTTTCACAGAGCTTACTGTAAGGCTATTTGCAGTTTGTGCCACTGTTGCCACACTCTCGTCCTGTATGCTCACTGCTACTGTGGCATCTGCTGGGTATACTATATAGCCCACTTGCTGTGCCTTACCTATCTCCATACTCACATCATCAGCCATAAGCTCTAGCAGTGTGGGTGGGTCGCTAACTTCTATTTCTATTACCTTTGTAAACGGCTTGTGGTGCTCTTTCTCCACCGTGATAGTCACATTGCCTTTTCCTGCTTTTTGGGCATCTATCGTCCACACGCCATTCTGCTCACTAACAGCTACTATATCGCTATCTGGTAGCACAGATATTGTTGCGCCCTCGTCAGTGCTCAGCTCGAACAACATTCTCTGCCCCACTACTGCCCACAGCTTGTCCTGCTCATATGTTATTAACACAGTGCCACTAGCTAGCG
>CAYJFF010000046.1:0-20853 GCA_964369345.1 uncultured Oscillospiraceae bacterium | reverse complement strand
CACTGTAACCACTAGCTCGCCACTGCTGTCGCCACTGGGGGTAATGGTAAAGCTATCTTCTGCTACTTCTATACCGATATCGTCCCCTGTATTTTCTACTACTAGCGTGGGGTTTTCTACATAGTCCACTAGCAGATTAAGGTCTATGCTAATAGGCTGTCCGCTTGTTAGGTCCAGTGTTGTAACTGGTATGCTACTGCCGTCTTGTAGCAGCTGGTAATTCTCTGCTGTAAATGTCGTGTTGCACCCAGAAAATACAGCCATGGTTATTAGTATAAATAACAATAATATCTTTTTCATCTCTACCTCATCAATAATTCTACCAATTTGTGTACGGGGATATTATACTATATTATTGACCTTTTTTCAAGATTAAGCACAGCAAGCTATAAATCTTGCAACTTATGCAAATAACGTTTATAATGTATCTATTAATAGAAAGCGGTGGTTGTGATATGACTAATTATAAAAATAGTTCTCTATACGGCAATGACAACAGCGTGTTTACAAGAAAATATATCAGCGACAGTGGGCTGGACAGAGGTATGCGGTATTACCATATAGAGGGTAGCAAGCTTAGCTTTTCTGTATCCATTGACCGTGCGCTAGATATTGCTACACTGCGGTATAATGGTGTAAATATTCCATACATCTCCCCCACTGGCTTTGCTGACCCCAGGCGTATGATGTATAGCGAGTATATGAGCAAGCACGCCTTTTGTGGTGGTATGCTGATGACTTGTGGGCTAGAGAATATTGGCACAGAGTGCACCACGGACGAGGGATATTTCCCACAACACGGTACACTGTCGCTTATGCCAGCTAGTAATGAGCAAATATGCAAGACAGTAGTAAATGATGATATAATAGTAGAGATTTCTGGTGATATAGACTGCTACCAGCTAAATGACTATAGCTTTACACTTCACCGTAAAATCAGCTTTAATAACACAAGCTCTAGCATAAAAATAACGGACGAAGTAACAAATAACTATAACTGCGCTACCCCTATATTTATTATGTATCATTTTAATTTTGGCTATCCTTTTTTGGACGAGGACTGTAAGCTATCCATACCCTCGCTCTCCAGAACACCAAAAAACGAGATATCACTGCCATATTTGGATAAATACCTGTTGCTTACTCCCCCTGCTGATAATTCACCCTCGCACGCTATCTACCACAAATTTGCAGACAGTGGCATAAACGAGGTATCTATAAGAAATGAAAAGCTTAATATCATGGCAAAAATAGCATTTAACGGAGAAACTCTGGGTTGTCTTAACCAGTGGAAAATGCTACTAGAAAATGAATACTGCCTTTCTCTTGAGCCTTGCAATACATTCCCATTTGGTAGGGCAAAGATACTGGAAAATGGTAGTGCCAAGTATCTCGGTGCTGGCGAGAGTATCAAATATGAAACTGAGCTGAAATTTAGCCAGATATAAATATTCTTAAAACAAAACTCGGTACATGGCTTATCCCCATACCGAGTTTTTTGTGTGCTCATAACTATTATTTAATTGGGTAAACCAGCTCAAATTCCTCACACACAACTAGCATATCAGTCGAGAAAGTTTTCCCTATCGTGCTAAGCTCGCTTGTAAAGAACTGCTCGTGACCCTCTCTCCAATACTGTAAGCTACGGTCGCCCTCACCCTCTTTGTGTGCGTGCTCGGCAGTTACTTGGCTAAATGGTACTGTGTACACTCTGGTTGTTTTTATTATACAAATAGCCTCGTTCTCTGTGCTCAAAACAATATTATACCCACCAACCACTGGCAGTGGTGCATTCTCATATTCATAGGCAATATGCGCACCAGCAGTGCCTGTCTTTTCCCCCTCTAGCACCAGCCTCGCTAGTTCGTTTGGCATTTCTGGGGTTGTTCCACCAAAACACCATGCCTCGTAGCTATCTGCACTTGGGTTAATTCTTTTATATTCTTCCCACATCTGCTTTTCTGTCAATGTATCATCTCCTTACTCTAGTCGTGAGCATGCTCAAGCTTACTAAAAAACCACACCCTTGAGTGTGGTTTTTGTTATGCTAATTAAAACATTTTTATATAGCTATTTCTTTCTGCACCAGTGGATACATACTCAACTTTACAGCCTACAGCATCTTCCACAAATTTGATATAGTCTTTTGCTGCTTGTGGCAGTGCATCATACTCTGTAATGCCAGCTACGTCCATACCAAAGCCCTCTAGGTACTCATATACAGGTGTTGCACGGTCTAGGCTGCTGTCAGTTGGGAAGTCAGTTGTTCTCACGCCGTCAACTTCATACGCAACGCACACAGGTATTTTCTCGTAGCAAGATAGTATATCCATCTTTGTAAGTGCTAGAGAAGTAGCGCCCTGTACCATTACGCCATATTTAGATGCAACCACATCAAAGCCACCAACACGGCGTGGTCTGCCTGTTGCTGCACCATACTCACCGCCAGCCTCACGCAATAGGTCTGCATCATTATCAAAAAGCTCACAAGTAAAAGCACCCTCGCCCACACAGCTAGAGTACGCCTTGATAATACCAAGAACTTTGTCTATTTTCTGTGATGGTATGCCAGCACCTATAGGCGCATAAGCTGCGATAGTAGAAGATGAAGATGTATATGGATATATACCAAAATCTATATCTCTAAGTGCACCAAGTTGTGCCTCGAACATTATTTTTTTATCAGCTTTTGCTGCGTCACCCAAATATTTTGTAGTGTCGCAAATATAGTCAGCAAATGGTACGCCAAACTCTTTTAGCCAGTCCATAACTGCTTTTGTATCTATTGGTTTCTCGTTATATCCACCAACTACTGTTAGGTTTTTCCACTCTACCATGTCTGCAATGCGCTCCTCAACAGAAGCAAGGTCTAGCAAGTCGCCCATTCTTATAGTCTTTTTCATAAATTTATCAGCATAGACAGGAGCAATACCACGCCTTGTAGAGCCAAATTTTTTATCGCCAAGTCTGTCTTCTTCTATACAATCCATAAGTACATGGTATGGCAAGCAAACAGTAGCTTTGTTGCTTATTTTTAGGTTCTCAGGTGAGATTTTTATCCCCTCTTTACGAAGCTGCTCTATTTCTTTGGACAGATGCTCAACATCTATAACCATGCCACCGCCCATAACATTAACCGCATTTTCATTCAAGATAGCAGATGGTAGTAGGTTAAGCACAAACTTACCCAAGTGGTTTATAACTGTGTGTCCAGCGTTGTTACCACCTTGGTATCTCGCTACAATATCATATTGGTCTGCAAGTAAGTCTACTATTCTTCCCTTGCCTTCGTCACCCCAGTTTATTCCTACAATAGCTGTTATCATACTTTCTCCAATTCATCAAATATAATTTATTTTCCACGCCACAAAGTATTATATCATATAATTGTTAATTTTCTGTTAACAGATGCTGAAATTAAGCCCAAAAATAGTGGGTGTGCATTGGTTGGTCTGCTCTTAAATTCTGGGTGGTACTGTACTGCCACATAAAAGTCATTTGCAGGTATTTCTATAGTTTCTACAATGTAGTTATCTGGTGATGTACCACTAAACACTATGCCATTCTCTGCAAGTACTTCTCTATAGTCGTTATTAAACTCATATCTATGCCTGTGTCGCTCGCTGATTATCTCTTTTTTGTACAGCTCTTTTAGCTTTGTGTTTTCTTTTATTTTACACTCATATGCGCCCAGCCTTAGCGTGCCACCGATATCAATACCCGAGTGTTGGTCTGGCAAAAAGTCTATGACTTTGTTGGTGGAGTTTTCATCAAACTCTCTGGAGTTTGCATCTTTTAGCCCGCAGACATTCCTCGCAAACTCTATAACTGCTATCTGCATACCCAGACAAATGCCAAGATATGGCACATTATTTTCCCTGCAATACTTGGCAGTGCTTATCTTGCCCTCTATGCCCCTATTTCCAAAACCACCGGGTACTATCACACCGTCACAGCTTGCTAGCACCTCGCTTACATTATCATCGGTAATAGTTTCGCAGTCTATCCACTCTATCTCAACATTGGCACTGTTTGCATAGCCTGCATGCTTTAGCGCCTCCGACACAGATAGATATGCATCACGCAGCTGAACATACTTGCCCACTATAGCTATTCTCACTTCTTTGTCAGCTTTTTTTATATTTCCGAGCATCAAGTTCCAGTCTGCTAGGTCTATCTTTGGTGCTTGTATATTTAGCTCACGACACACCACCTGTGAGAAATTATATTTTTCTAGCATAGTTGGAGCTTCATATATAACAGGCACAGTGCTGTTCTCTATAATACAGTCTTTTTTCACATTGCAAAACAGTGATATCTTGTCAACTATATTCTGTTGCAGTGGTTTATCACACCTAAGCACTATGATATTTGGGACAATACCCATACCCTGTAGCTCTTTTACTGAGTGCTGTGTGGGTTTTGTTTTCATCTCCTCCGAGCCACTTATAAACGGCATAAGTGTAACATGGATATATAGTGTATTTTCTCTGCCCTGCTCCACGCCCACTTGCCTTATAGCCTCCAAAAATGGCTGGCTCTCTATATCGCCCGTTGTTCCGCCAATCTCTGTAATGACAACATCAGCATCTGTTTTCTCGCCCACGCTGTATATAAAAGATTTTATCTCGTTTGTAATGTGCGGTATTACCTGCACTGTTTCTCCCAGATACTCGCCCCTACGTTCTTTGCTGAGCACATTCCAGTAAACTTTACCAGTTGTTAGGTTGGAGAATTTGTTTGCATTCTCGTCTATGAACCTCTCATAATGTCCAAGGTCTAGGTCGGTTTCTGCGCCGTCCTCTGTAACAAAAACCTCGCCATGCTGGTATGGGCTCATGGTGCCTGGGTCAACATTGATATATGGGTCAAGTTTCTGTGCAGATACTTTCAGCCCGCAAGATTTTAGCAACCTACCCAGCGATGCAACAACTATCCCTTTCCCCAATCCAGAAACAACTCCGCCTGTAACAAATATATATTTGGTCATATAGTACCCCTGTTCTCGTAATTATTGATTATAATCTCTGCTATTTTTCTACGCTTAATACACGCATCCATAGCTCTCTTCTCTATGTATTTATGCGCTTCTGCCTCGCTCATTTTCATGTTTTCCACCAAAATAAGCTTCGCCCTATTCACTAGACGTATCTCCTCCATTTTGCTCTGTAGCGATATCGTCTTTTCCTCAAATATCTTCAGCTTGTTCTGTGTTGCCATAACAAGGCGTAGGGACTGGGAAAACAACTGCCTATTTATCGGCTTTGTAAGCGTCATCACGCCTATTTTCTCTGCCTTTTCGCTAACAGCACAGTACAGCTCCTCTTTTACAAATATCAAAACACCAACATTCCTACTGTCCGCAGTGTCCATAGCAAAATCTATCCCGTAGTCATCGGATAGCGGTGTGTTTACTATGATAATATCGAACGATATCTCTAACAGCAGTCTTTTTGCCTCGCTGATATTCGTCACCGTACGAACAGACGTAAAGTCCATAGAGGGTAGTGTGCTAACTAAAAAATCTGATATTTTATTTTTCTCTGATACTACAAGCACCGACGAAACAAATTGTTGCACATATAAGCCTCCTTTATATATATATTTATCTCTTATCTATATAATTTGGGGGATATATTTTTTTATAAAACTACTACCAATAGCTAGTGCGCATGCTTCTTGCAAGCTATCTGGTAATGTACGTAGTTTAGATGTAGTTTCCTCGCTAGCTGTAAATAAATTCTCGTCTACAGCAGGGCACAGCACCATCTTGTTTTTTATGCCCTCAATGCCTGCATATATTAGCAGTGCATATGCAATATACGGGTTTAGCATTGGGTCTGGTGAACGTAGCTCAAAACGTGCATACTCACCTGTCGCTGCTGGTATTCGTATTAGCTGGGAGCGGTTTTGGTGTGACCATGTAATATACTTTGGTGCTTTCATCTTGCCCAGCCTTGCGTATGATTTCTCGGTTGTGTTTAAAAAATATGTCATCTCCGATATATATTCCAATATACCAGCCATAAATTCATCTCTATAGTCTATGCCATCTGTAGATTTTACAGATATATTAATATGCATACTATTGCCACTCTCATTATCCAGTGGCTTTGGGGAAAAGTCTGCAAACAGCCCATTTATGCTTGCTGTGTTCTGTACAACAGTCTTGAAAGTCACTGCATTGTCCGCCGCGGCCATAGCCTCGCTATACCTAAAATCTACCTCGTTTTGTCCTGGTCCATCTTCGTGGTGGGAGCTTTCTGGGTATATACCCACGTCCATTAGTGCACCACATATATCACGCCTAACATTCTCACCCTTGTCATCTGGAGCTACGTCCATGTAGCCAGCAGTGTCAAATGGTATTTTTGTAGGCTCTCCTTGCTCATCTTTCTTGAACAAGTAAAACTCACATTCTGCGCCAAAATAGCAAGACAAATTCATTTCTGCTGCTTTTTCCACAGCCTGCTTTAGTATATATCTGCCATCTTTCTCGAATGGTCTGCCATCTGGGTATTTTATGTCGCAAAACATACGCACAACCTTACCCTGTGATGGTCGCCATGGTAGCACAAACAGCGTGGTAGGGTCTGGGAAAAGCAGCAAATCCGACGAATCCTCCATACAGAAACCATCAATCGCAGATGCATCGAACAGTATGCCTACCTCAAAAGCACGTTTAAGCTCGTGAATCATTATCGCAGTATTTTTTAGCTTGCCATTTACATCGCAGAATGCAAGCCTGATAAATTTAACATCTTCTTCGTTACAGTATGTTAGCACATCATTATATGAATACATAGTAAACCTCCAAATAAAATAGGCGTCCATTAAGCTGAGTAAATTGGATTTTGTCCTCCTTACACAGATATAATGAACGCCTTTGCTCAAATAATTATCGTATGGATTATACCACATAAACACTTTTTTGTCAATCTTACTATTGTGTATAATCAGTACTCCGCTAGGTACTCATCAACCTCTTTTGCACACTCACGACCCTCTGCTATCGCCCAAACTACTAGCGACTGTCCACGGCGTGCATCTCCTGCTACAAAGACTTTCTCACTACTAGTTTTATAGCTATTCTCACCAGCGCTAAGTGTGTTTCTTGCTGTTAACTCTATACCAAAACTCTCTGCTACATAGTCATTACAGCCCACAAAACCTGCGGCAATAAGCATGATATCGCATGGGATAGTTCTCTGAGAGCCTGCTACTTCCACTATCTGCCTATTATCATCAAAAGCTATTTCTACTATCTCCACAGATGTAATATTTTTATTCTCGTCTGTGTTCACAGCTTTCACTGTGGTGCTATAGATACGTGGGTCACTGCCAAAAACTGCTATAGCTTCTTCTTGACCATAGTCCACTTTGCACACTTTTGGGTACTCCGGCCATGGGTTGTTCTCCGCTCTTTCGTCCGGTAGTTTTGGCATCATCTCTAGCTGAACCACAGATTTACATCCATGCCTTATCACTGTTCCCACACAGTCATTACCTGTGTCGCCACCACCTATTACTACCACGTTTTTACCCTGGGCATTTATATAGTTATTGTCTGAAAGGCTGGATTGTACATAGCTCTTTGTATTTCTGGAGAGAAAATCCACTGCGTAGTATACATTTTCTGCATCTTCCATGCCCTGTGCTGTTATTTTGCGTGGCTTTTCTGCACCACAGCATAGCACCACAGCGTCATAGCTGTCTAGCAGAGTTTGTGCAGTAATATCCACACCTATATTTGTGTTTGTGATAAACTCTACGCCCTGTTTCTCCATTAGCTCTACACGTCTTTTTATGATATCTTTTTCTAGCTTCATAGTAGGTATGCCATACATTAGCAAGCCACCTGGGTAGTCGCTTTTCTCGTATACTACTACGTTGTGGCCACGCTTGTTTAGCATATCGGCACAGGCAAGACCCGCAGGCCCCGAGCCCACCACTGCCACTCGTCTATCCGAGCGATTTATAGGTGCATCGCTGTTCATCAGCCCATTTTCAAACGCATACTCTATTATAGATAGCTCGTTTTCTTTTATAGACACAGGCTCATAGTTTACATTGCAAGTACACGCTATCTCGCACAGAGCTGGGCACACACGTGCTGTAAACTCAGGGAAATTATTAGTTTTTAGCAGGCGTGACAGTGCCTCCTGCATATTATCGGTATACACTGCATCGTTCCACTCTGGTATCAGGTTATTAAGTGGGCAACCGCTTGTCATGCCATTAATCACCATACTAGACTGACAGAAAGGCACACCACAGTTCATGCAACGTGCACTCTGCATTTTGCGTTCTTCTTCTGGTAGCATGATATGAAATTCATTGAAGTTTTTTATACGTTCTAGCGGCTGTACAGAAATATTGTTTTTTCTTGTAAAGTCCATAAATCCACTTGCTTTTGCCATTATTGCACCTCCTGTCTAGCGTTATTTTCGCTTAATATTTTAGCTTGCTCTTTTTCTAAAATTTCTTTGTATGCACGTGGGATAATCTTCTTAAACTTCGGTACATATTCATCAAAGTTATCCAAAATATTTTTTGCATAGCTAGAGCCTGTCGCCTCGGTATGCTCTTTTATCAGTCCACGCAGAGTTTTTATATCAGCTTTATCAGCCATTTTTTCTATAAGCACTAGCTCTTTGTTGGTCTTGGTGTATATATTGTTTTCTGTATCTATAACATATACTATTCCGCCACTCATACCAGCTGCAAAGTTCTTGCCTGTGCCACCTAGCACAACTACTGTACCACCTGTCATATACTCGCAGCCATGGTCACCCACGCCCTCTACAACTGCTGTTGCGCCAGAGTTTCTTATACAGAAACGCTCTCCCGCTACACCACTGACAAACGCTTTGCCACCTGTAGCTCCATATAGGGATACATTGCCGACTATAATATTTTCGTTTGATTTTAGTGCGCTGTTTTTTGGTGGATACACCACAAGTTTACCACCGGATAGTCCCTTGCCGAAGTAGTCATTGCTATCTCCTGCAAGCTCCATTTTCACACCCTTGGGCGCAAATGCACCAAATGACTGCCCTGCACTTCCATCACAGTATATTGTATATGTGTCTTCTGCAAGGTCTGTACCGTATTTACGTGTAACCTCTGCACCAAACAATGTACCCACTGTGCGGTTAGTGCTGGATATAGAGATATTAACACTACCACTAGCACCTTTTTCCAGTGATTTTTTTAGTTTTGGTATAATAACTGTGCTGTCTATTGTGCTATCAAGCTCAAAATCAAAAGCATTGACTGCGCTGTACTTGCTGTCAGTCTTTGTTAGTATTGGGGATAAATCTAGCAGTGATAGCCTATCCACTGTGCTTGTCTCTGCTGTTTTTAGGTACTCAGATTTTCCCACAAGCTCGTCTATTGTCCTAACACCTAGCATAGCCATTATCTCACGTAGCTCCTCTGCTACAAATCTCATAAAGTTTATAACATACTCTGCCTTGCCTGCAAAGTTTTTACGCAGTTTGGGGTTCTGTGTCGCTATGCCAAACGGGCAAGTATCTAGGTCACAAACACGCATCATAGTACAACCCATAGTGATTAGCGGCGCAGTTGCAAAGCCAAATTCCTCTGCACCCAGTATACAAGCTATAGCAACATCTCGCCCAGTCATCAGCTTGCCGTCAGTCTCTACACGTACACGTGCACGCAGATTGTTCCTTATCAGTGTTTGGTGGGTTTCTGCAAGCCCTAGCTCCCACGGCATACCTGCATTGTGTATGGAGTTACGTGGGGCTGCACCTGTACCACCGTCATAGCCTGATACTAGGATAACATCTGCACCTGCTTTTGCAACACCAGATGCAATAGTACCAACACCAGCCTCAGAAACTAGCTTGACAGATATATCTGCCTTGTAGTTTGCATTTTTAAGGTCATATATGAGCTGTGCAAGGTCCTCTATAGAGTAGATATCATGGTGTGGTGGTGGTGATATCAAGGAAATACCAGGTGTGGAGTACCTTGTTTTTGCAATCCAAGGATATACTTTTGCACCGGGTAGATGTCCACCCTCACCAGGTTTTGCGCCTTGTGCCATTTTTATCTGTATCTCTTTTGCAGATATTAGGTACTCGCTAGTAACACCAAACCTGCCAGATGCTACTTGCTTGATAGCACTGCAATGTTTAGCCGATTTTAGGCGTTCTGGTAGCTCGCCACCCTCACCAGAGTTTGACCTACCGCCGATAGCATTCATAGCCTCTGCTAGGCATTTATGCGCTTCTTCGGATATGGAGCCGTATGACATTGCACCAGTCTTGAAACGCTTGAATATTTTTTCCACGCTCTCTACTTCATCTAGTGGAATACTATTGCTTGGCTCGTAATTAAAATCGAACAATCCCCTAATAGTAACTGGTCTTGTTTTTTCATTAACCAGCCTTGAGTAATCTTTGAAACGTGCATAATTACCAGTTTTGGTAGCTTGTTGTAGTGCTATTATAGTTTCTGGGGAATATAGGTGCTCGTCCTTATCCTTGCCACTACGTAGGTTATAGCTACCAGATGAGTCCAGAGTGGTATCCACATTCAGCGCTAGCATATCAAACGCCTCGTTGTGCTTTTTGTGAACATCGCAGTCTATCTCTGCAAGCCCAATACCGCCTATACGGCTAACAGTGTTAGTAAAATATTTATCCACTGTTGCTTGGTTGATTCCCACAACCTCGAATATCTGTGCAGACTGATATGACTGTATAGTAGAGATTCCCATTTTTGATGATATCTTTAGTATTCCGCTTATTACAGCGTAGTTATAAGAGTTTACAGCCTCGTAGAAATCTTTGTTTAGCTTGTTTGTGTCTATAAGCTCCCTTATACCCTCATGTGCAAGGTATGGGTTTATAGCTATAGCACCATAGCCCAGCAGTGTTGCGAAATGGTGTACATCACGTGGCTCTGCACTTTCTAGTATCACGGATATAGATGTACGTTTCTTTGTTCTTATCAGGTATTGCTCCAGTGCAGAAACAGCAAGTAGTGATGGTATGCACACATGGTTTTCATCAACACCTCTGTCAGATAATATAATAATGTTCGCACCCCTGTTAAATGCTTGGTCTACTCTAATAAACATCTCATCAAGTGCTTTTTCCAGTGATGCATTTTTATAGTATAGTATAGAAACTGTGTCTGCTTTTAGACCTTTTTGGTTTAGCTTTTTTATCTTGGACAAGTCCACACTGCTAAGTATTGGGTTTTCTATCTCTAGTACCAGACAATTTTCTTCTTTTTCCTGTAGCAAGTTACCATCTGCACCAACAAATACAGACGTGCTAGTAACTATTTTCTCACGAACAACATCTATAGGTGGGTTAGTTACCTGTGCAAAGTTCTGCTTGAAGTAGTTAAACAGTGGCTGTGGTTGCCCAGACAGAATAGGTAGCGGTATATCCACACCCATAGCTGCAGTTTGCTCTATTCCATCACGTGCCATTGGCAGTATAGCATTCTTTAGGTCCTCGTATTTATAGCCAAATGCTTTGTACAGCAAATTGCGCTCTGCCTGTGTGTGCATCAGTGGTTTCTCGTTAGGTGCTTTTAGGTCTTTTAGCCTTATTAGGTTTGTGTCCAGCCACTCGCCAAATGGACATCTTTCTATATAGCTATTTTTTATCTCTTCATCAGATATAATACACTTTGCCACTGTGTCTATAACTAGCATTTTGCCTGGCTCCAGCCTTGCTTTTTTCAGTATTTTTTCCTGTGGTACGTCTAGCACGCCCACCTCTGAGGATAGTACAAGATAGTCATCACTGGTAACGTAGTAGCGAGATGGACGCAGTCCGTTTCTATCCAGTGTTGCACCAACAATGTCACCATCAGAAAACAGCAATGACGCAGGGCCGTCCCATGGCTCCATCATAGTTGCATAGTAGTGGTAGAAATCTTTTTTTGCTTGTTCCATTCTGCTGTCTTTTTGCCATGGCTCAGGTATTGCAATCATCATAGCTAGTGGTAGCTCCACGCCATTCATCACCATAAACTCTATGGTATTATCCAGCATGGCAGAGTCCGAGCCAGAGCCGTCCATTACTGGGAACAGCTTCTCTTTGTTTTTCTCTAGCAGTGCAGACGACATATTCTCCTCGCGCGCCATCATGCGGTCAGCGTTACCACGTATTGTGTTAATCTCACCATTGTGCAGTATAAAGCGGTTGGGGTGAGCACGCTCCCAGCTAGGGTTTGTGTTTGTAGAGAACCTAGAGTGCACAAGCGCAATAGCAGATAGATACTCTGTATTCTGTAGGTCTTTATAAAACTCACGCAACTGGTTTACAAGGAACATACCCTTATACACTATTGTCTTGCTAGATAGTGAAACCACGTACGTATCTTTATTACTTTTCTCAAAAACACGTCTTGTTAGGTACAGTTTTTGCTCAAACTCTCTGCCTTTTTCTATATTTTTTGGCAGTGGTATAATACACTGGTAGATAGTTGGCATACAGTCCTTTGCCACTTTTCCCAGTATTTCTGGGTTTGTGGGAACTTCACGCCAATACACAGTTTGCAGACCTTCTTTTTTTGCTATAATCTCAAAAGTTTTACGCTTTTGTCTGCACAGATTGGTGCTCTGTGGGAAGAAAAACATACCCACTGCGTACTCACGCTCACCACCTATATCCCAGCCGTTTTCCTCGGCTACTTTCGCAAAGAAAGTATGGGATACCTGTAGCATAATACCAACACCATCACCCACTTCTCCTGTGGCATCTTTACCAGCGCGGTGCTCCAGCTTTTCTACTATTTTCAGAGCATCATCTACTACCCTGTAGCTCTGCTCGCCCTTTATATTAACAACAGCACCTATGCCACAAGCATCGTGCTCGAAACTATTTCGGTATAATCCTTGGTTCATCTGTAACCCTCCTATACTATTCTCCACTTTGTCCATAGTTTGTTAGTACCCTTGCCGATGGGTCATTTACGTTGCAGCCCTCCCAGCTTTTGTTTGGCATCCAGAAATCTGCAACTAGCTCTGCTTGCCCTTTGTAGTACTGCTCAAACAATTCTCTATACAACAGCGATTCTTTTGTAAATGGCTGTGCAAAAGTGTACTGTGCTATTCTCTGTGTAAATTCTTCGTCTGTATATTTGGTTTCTGCATATTCTTTTAGGTAGTCCACCATGGAGTGCCCTACAGCGTCAGAAAACGCAGCTTTTTCTCTCATCAATATAGCCTGTGGCAGGTAGTCACCCTCAAATGCTTTTCTTAGCAAATACTTGCCTTTGTTGTATGTATTCATTTTCATGGCTGGGTCTATACTCATAACATATTTCACAAAATCTAGGTCGCCAAATGGCACTCTAGCCTCCAGTGAGTTTGAAGAAATACAGCGGTCAGCACGTAGAACATCATACATATATAGCTCGCTCACACGCTTTGCAGACTCTCTCTGGAACTCCTCTGCACTAGGTGCAAAATCTGTGTATTTATAGCCGAAAAGCTCATCTGATATCTCGCCTGTTAGTAGCACACGTATGTCTGTAGTGTTGTGTATAGCCTTGCATATTAAGTACATACACATACTCGCCCTTATTGTGGTTATGTCGTATGTTCCCAGTATGGACACTACCTCTGGCAGTGCTGCTAGTATATCATCTTTGCTCACTATTATCTCGTGGTGGTTAGAGCCTATGTAGTCAGCTACTTCTTTTGCATACTTTAGGTCTATTGCATCATTTTCCATACCTATAGCAAATGTTTCTATAGGTTTATTCAGTATCTTACTAGCCACTGCACACACTAGCGAGGAGTCCAGCCCACCACTAAGCAAAAAGCCAACTGGTGCATCTGCATCCAGCCTTTTGTTTATACCCTCTACCAGCTTATCTTTTATATTGCTACATACAGTATCTATATCATCATTTATATATGTTTCTGTCTTTATTATATCACAGTAGCACACAAAGTCCATACCATCATAGTAGTGCCCCGGTGGGAAATTCTCAATCTTATCGCAAATAGATATTAAGTTTTTTGCTTCGCTTGCAAATACTATCTCATCGTCTTTTGTTCTGCCATAGAAAAGTGGGCGTATACCTATTGGGTCACGGGCTGCAATAGTCCTGTTGTTTTTTCCGTCGTGTAATATAAGTGCATACTCAGCATCTAGCATCGCAAACATATCCATACCGTACTCATAGTACATTGGTAGTAGCACTTCGCAGTCGGATTCACTAACAAACTCGTACCCTTTTGCCATTAGCTCCTTTTTTGTCTTGCGGAAACCATAAATTTCTCCGTTACATACTACATAGTCATCTCCGCACATAAAAGGCTGCATTCCGTTTGGGCTAAGGCCCATAATTGCCAGTCTTTGGAAACCCAGCAGTCCTTGTTGTGTTTTTACTATCTTTGTGGCGTCTGGACCACGGCTTTCTGTCTTACTAAAAGCAACTGCAAAGTCATCATATGATAATTTACAGCCACTAAAACCCATTATAGTGCACATTGTGGTGTACCTCTTTCTTATAAATCATAGTTTGCAATGCCGATATCGAGTTGATATCAGCATTGCATAGCTTGCTAAAATGCATATTTTGATGTATTTTTGTGTATTTACACTTCTTGCATATCCTGTAGTGCGTCGTAGCCTTCTTCGCCTGTACGTATCTTAACAGCGTTTTCTACGTTATACACAAATATCTTGCCATCGCCTATGTGCCCTGTGTATAGAGCTTCTTTAGCCGCCTTGATAACCGTAGCAGGTGATATTTCGCTTACCACTACTTCCATTCTTACTTTTGGTAGCAAGTTTGTCTCGTGAATTACACCTCTATAATATTCTGACTTACCTTTTTGTACACCACAGCCCAGTACATTCGTTACTGTCATACCTGTGATACCAATGTCCAGCATTGCTTTTTTGAGTATCTCGAACTTCTCTTGCTTGAATATAATCTCTAGCTTAGTTATCTTAGAGCCATCATGCATACCTGCCACAACTTGTGGTGTTGCGTGCACTGGGATAGCTGTATCCATAGCTACTGTGACACTGCTGTTCTCTGTTGTAAATGGTTTTGTTGTTGTCATAAAGTCTGCATAAGCAGATGGTAGACCATGCTCTGGTAGGTCAAGACCGCTTATTTCTTCCTCTACTGTTACGCGCAGACCAACTGTTTTTTTGATTGCAAAGAACACGATGGACATAGTAACCGCTACCCAAGCAGCAGTTGCAAGCACGCCTACAACCTGTGCTATTATGAAGTCCATACGGCTTATTTCCATAGCGATAAGGGATGCATCAGAAGCAAAGAAACCTGTTAGTATAGTACCTAGAGCACCACTTATGCAGTGTACGCCCACAGAGCCTACTGGGTCATCTACTTTTAGCTTTTTGTCTACGAACTCGATACCAAACACCACTGCAAAACCAGCTATTACGCCTATTATAGCAGCTGCCCAAGGGTTTACAATGTCGCAACCTGCTGTTATAGCAACAAGACCAGCTAGCGAGCCATTGAGTGTCATGGAAACGTCTGGTTTTTTGTATCTTACCCATGTGATGAACATTACAACAACTGTTGCCGCCGCTGCTGCAAGGTTTGTGTTAAAGAAGATGATACTAGCAGTATCTGCCGCACCATTTGTCATAGAAACAGTTGAGCCACCATTAAAACCAAACCAACCAAACCATAGGATAAACACACCAAGTGCACCAAGTGTTATGCTGTGTCCAGGTATCGCGTTAGGTGTGCCATCTTTGTTGTATTTACCGATACGTGGCCCCAGTATAGCTGCACCAACAAGTGCTGCCACACCACCAACCATGTGCACAGCTGTAGAGCCTGCAAAATCGTGGAAACCCATTTGTGATATCCAGCCACCACCCCATATCCAGTGACCAGAAACAGGGTATACTATAAGGCTGATTGCCGCACTATATAGGCAGTAACTGCTAAACTTTGTACGCTCTGCCATAGCACCAGAAACTATAGTAGCTGCTGTGGCACAAAAAACTGTCTGGAAAATAAAGAAAGCATAAAAGCTAACGCCTTCTGGTAGTACTGCTGTATAGTCGCCAGTAGTGAAAAGGTCTATCCCACCAAATATCGAGCTTTGTGTACCGAACATAACACCAAAGCCGACTAGCCAGTATAGCGGTGTTCCTATGGAAAAGTCCATAAGGTTTTTCATTATTATATTACCTGCGTTTTTGGAACGTGTAAAGCCTGTTTCTACCATAGAAAAGCCTGCTTGCATAAAGAATACCAGTGCTGCGCCGATAAGTACCCAAAGGGTGTTTACATCTCCAATTGTTACCATGAGTAAGACCTCCTAAAATAATTTTTTAGTCGGTTACGCTGAATAATAAATCTGCGTATCCGGGGTATGGATAAACGCTCCTATCCATAATACTCTCTGCTTCATCTACCAAAATTCTAAGCTCGTTCATACACATGAACACTTCTTCACGGTAGTATTTTGCAAGTTGTAGAGTTTCAAAGTCAGTTGTTTTTACTTTCATCAAGCTATCTTGTAGCTTCTCTGTTGCTGCGTAAACATCGTTGCAAATACTAGAAAATCTAACCAGTGATTTTTCCTCGTACTCACAGCTGATATTGCTAACAGCAGATTTTTTGGAAATAATTGTTTCGCTAAGAGTTTTTGCATATTTAGAAATAGCTGGCAAAATATCTTTGCTTGCCATATCTATCATTGTTAGTGCTTCGATATTAAGTGTTTTGATATAGCTTTCTAGCAATATTTCATAGCGTGAGTGTAGCTCATCATGTGTGAATACACCGTGGTCTGCAAATAGCTTAGTGTTTTTCTCGCTAACAAAATATGGTAGTGCATCTGGTGTAGATTTTAGGTTTAGTAGCCCTCTTTTTTCAGCCTCTTTCACCCACTCATCATCGTAGCCATTGCCATTGAATACTATTCTTTGGTGCTCTGTGACTGTTCTCTTAACCAGTGCATTTACAGCCTCATCAAAGTTCTCTTTGCCCTCTAGCTCATCTGCAAATTGTTTTAGTATCTCTGCAACAGCAGTATTAAGCACGATATTTGGTCCAGAGATGGATAGGGAAGAACCTAGCATTCTAAACTCGAACTTATTACCTGTGAAAGCAAATGGAGAAGTTCTGTTCCTGTCTGTTGTATCTTTTAGGAAACGTGGTAGAGTGTGCACTCCGCCTTTCATCACTGTTTTGCCTTTGTTGTCATACTCTGTGCCACTCACTATAGCATCTATAATAGCTGTTAGCTCGTCACCAAGGAACATGGAAACAATAGCTGGTGGCGCTTCGTTTGCGCCCAGTCTGTGGTCATTGCCAGCAGATGCAACAGAAATTCTTAGCAAATCTTGGTATGTATCCACAGCTTTTATAATAGCTGCAAGGAACACAATAAACTGTGTATTCTCGTGTGGTAGCTCGCCTGGCTCTAGTATATTTTTGCCTGTGTTTGTAGATAGTGACCAGTTGTTATGTTTACCACTACCATTAACGCCTGCAAATGGTTTTTCATGCAACAGGCACACTAAACCGTGTTTTTTAGCTACTGAGTGTAGCATTTCCATTGTTAGCTGGTTGTGGTCTGTAGCAATATTTGTTGTTGTGAATATTGGTGCTAGCTCGTGCTGTGCTGGTGCTACTTCGTTATGCTCAGTTTTTGCAAGTATTCCCAGTTTCCATAGCTCTACATTCAGCTCATCCATAAACTCCGCTACTTTTGTTTTTATAGTTCCGAAGTAATGGTCATCAAGCTCCTGGCCTTTTGGTGGGTTTGCACCAAATAGTGTACGCCCAGTGAATTTAAGGTCGGGACGTTTTTCGAACAACTCTTTTGTAACTAGGAAATACTCTTGCTCTGGGCCAACTGTTGTGTTTACAGATGTTACGTCTGGGTTACCAAATAGTTTTATGACACGCATAGCCTGCTTATTTATAGCCTCCATAGAGCGTAGCAGCGGTGTTTTTTTATCCAGTGCCTCGCCACCATATGAGCAGAATGCAGTAGGTATGCAAAGCGTATTTCTTTTTATAAATGCGTATGAAGTAGCGTCCCAAACTGTGTAGCCTCTAGCCTCAAATGTAGAGCGTAGCCCACCTGATGGGAAAGATGATGCATCAGGCTCGCCCTGTATAAGCTCCTTACCAGAAAACTCAAGGATAACCTTGCCATCGCTTGTAGGTGATATAAAGCTATCGTGTTTTTCTGCTGTTATTCCTGTCATAGGCTGGAACCAGTGTGTAAAATGTGTAGCACCCTTTTCTGTTGCCCAGTCTTTCATAGCATTAGCAACTATATTTGCAACATCACTATCCAGATGCTTACCCTCTTTTATGGTGCGTTGTAGGCGCTTGAAAGTTTCTTTAGGTAGTCTTTCTCTCATTACCTCATCATTAAACACGTTCAGCCCGAAATTTTCAATAGTAGAATTCATTATCCATTACCTCCATAATTATAACAAAATTTATTCGAATAAATAAAAAAAGACAACGGTGCCACAGAAATAAATCTGCGACACCATTGCCGTTTCAATGTTGCTAGTATAGCATTAACGTGGTAAATTGTCAATACGCATTTTGACAGAACTCACAATTTTATAAGTTATTATAAAACACAATGTACATACACTCATTCTTTGTGTAAAACATAGAAATAACACTTTTTATTATAAATTAGTTCTAAAAACTACTTTCCATAGATATCAAAACATAATGGCACTGGTTTTCCCAGTTTTTGCATTTCTACACGCATAGCCATAACTATATGCCTCATATTAATAGGGCAGTCTTGCTCTGCTGCATAGTATGCCGCCTGTATAACTGTAGATTTTATTACACTACCAGATATTTCTAGGTTTTCTGCTAGCATATCAAAGTCTATATCCTCGTCAATTGGCGCTTGTTTTGGTATATTTAGTTTCCATAGTTTTAGTCTTTGTTCTGGGCTAGGCATATGGATATTCACTATATAGTTTATACGCCTGCGGAAAGCTTCATCAAAGTTGCCAGCGAGGTTTGTAGCAAGTATACTAACACCAGAAAACTCCTCTATCTTTTGCAGTAGATACGATACCTCTGAGTTTGCGTGTCTATCATTGGAGCTTTGTATGTCCGTCCTCTTGGAGAAAAGTGCATCTGCCTCATCAAAAAACAGTATAGCATTTGTCTTTTTCGCTTCCTCAAAGATAGTGTTTAGGTTTTTTGCAGTTTCTCCTATATACTTACTGGTTATCTGGGAGATATTTATGCGGTATAGTGGTAGCCCTAGCTCCCCCGCTATCACCTGTGCGCTCATTGTTTTGCCTGTACCCGGTGGGCCATATAGTAACACAGAGATACCATTTCCATAAATGGACTTTTTCCTGAAACCCCAGTTATCCTCTACCTTGAACTTGTATTTTATTCTGTTGCACGCATTTTTCAGCAAGCCTTTCGGTATCTCAGATAGTACTAGGTCGTCCCAGCCAAAGTAGCTATGTATCCTGTCTGCAAGCTCGCTTAGCTTACCTGTGTTGCACTGTAGTATAGCATCTCTTATTCTCTCGTTGCTAATTTTGCCATCTATACCGTCCAGCAGTGCTTGTTGCAAACTGTTTACTATCTGCCCAGGTGTTAGCATATATGTTGCTGTTATCGCTTGCCAGTCTATATCGTCTGCTATGTTATATTTCTGGGAATAATGCTCCCAGTGTGCTAGTTGTTGTCGCTGTGTTAGGCGTGGGTACTCCACTCTGCGGTATGTATACCCATTCTGTTGTAGGTTTTGCCTAAGGTCTGTGGATAATAGCACTATTGTTGGGCTAAATGGCAGTAACCCCCTAATCAGCCTTTCCATCTTCTGCAAATTGTCGCTGTCCTCTGTGTCTATATCCTCAAAACACAGGTGGTATTTTTCTAGCACTGCATACAAGAAAATCTCGCGGTAATCACACTCTGCTAGTTCCCTAAATGGCACTAACAAAAAAGCTGTATTGTGCTTTCTTGCTGCTGTGTGCATGGTTAGTTTCTTGCCTGTGCCCACAGCACCACATAGCGCTATTAGCTCTGCGCTGTTTGTTGTTTGGTTTATCTCCAGCGCGCTACATAGCTCCTGCAACTGCTCATCACAGAACCTTAGCTCGTTTTCATCACTACCTGTAATAAGGCTACAGTTTATGCCATGTGTGCCATAGTCACGCCCAGATAGAAAAGCAACCACATGGTCTTTTAGGCGCAGTGGGTGCATCAGTGCATCTGTATCCTCTTGCTTTTCAAATATTACGCTGACTACAGAGCCAGCACTGCAAAAATCCTGCATATCTGCTGTGGGGCTTGGGTGTATCAGCGAGTATATAGCAGTGGCAGACTCAAGCGTTGGGTAGCCTTTTTTCTCTGTTAGGTGCAGTAGCTGGAACGCAGTTTCAAACGCCCTGTTAGTAGCTGCTGCATATCCACACAGTATGCAAAAATACGCAAAATCATTAAGGCTAAAAGTATCTCTTAGCCTTAAAAATCTATAGCTCTCTGCATTTTCTGTCAGTGACAATCTATAGTCTATGCAATTTTCTACCTCAGTAAAAAGCTCTATGATGTCGTCCGATACTGGGACGCTTTTGGGATTATAGTTTTCCAGATAGCTCATAGCATTGTCTATTGTAAACGCTGTGCCATCTATAACCCCGTAGCCACTCTCGTCATCACCACGTTTTATTGTGCACGCAAGGTACAAGTACCCCGATATTAGTGTGTTTATATCTTTTATATATTCGTCCTCACTGCTATACGGGGTATCTGCACCAAAATGTATAAATCTCCGCGAAAGGTTAGTTAAAAAATCCATTAACAAATTTTATCCTTTTGTGTTAATAATATTAC
>CAYJFF010000045.1:943-24007 GCA_964369345.1 uncultured Oscillospiraceae bacterium | reverse complement strand
ATGATATAGAAAAAGCTATCAAAATGCTTGATGATGCTGGAATTGTTGATAGTGATGGAAATGGTATTCGTGAACTTAATAATGAAGATATTGTTCTTAAATTTATTGGAGCAACAAATAAAAGCCTAGACGTTATTTGTGAAGCAGTAGAAATAAACCTGCAAGAGCTAGGTATAGGCGTTAATGTTCAAATTGTTGACTCAACCACAGTTTGGAATATGACTACAGCAGGGGAATTTGACCTTGCTAGCTGTAGCTGGATGACTGTTCCCGACGGAAGCCCTGTTTCTTTCCTTGAGAGTTTCTATTCCAAAAGCCCAAGTGGTATGAATCATGGTAATTTTGAAAGTGAAGCTTACGACGCTTTGTATGAGCAGTTAATTTTAGAATTAGATGCTGATGTGCAAAAAGATATTATCGTTGATTTGCAACAAGTTTTAATAGACGAATCTGCTGTTATGATACATGGAGTTTACACCAGCAATTTGTCAAGCAACGACTTAATAACAGGTGTTGTTATGCCAATGTCCGAGGCATATTGGGTTACTTCAAACATTAAACCAGCACAGTAATAGCTTAATTCAATTTTTATTAAATAAGCAGACCTATCAGTTCTAAATAAATCTATACGATTAATTTAAAACTGGTAGGTTTCTTCTTGTTTTATAGCTATATACCAGATAAGCCCCGATAACTTTAGTTTTTATTAGCGTGGCATTTCTACGAAGATACACTAGCTAATATCTTCTGGCTAAATCAGAAAAAAGCGCTCGTGCTTTGTGAACGGACTTGACTGCATTGACGAACGAATATAACTATGATATATTTGTATCTATAAACAACAATATCCGTGGGAGAATGATATTTGGCTTGATACAATATGCTAGAACTTAGAATTTTAACCGCCGAATACCTTTAACATTTTTGATTGCAATGTTCTACTTATTGATATTGCTAATCAAATTTTTTCTATACATATTTTTTATATCTTACAATGAATAAGGAGTTAGCTTTGATTGACTATATTAGTAATATTAGCTTTAAGATAGAGGGCAGTGGCTATCGGTGTGTAGGTGAACAGGTAACCTCTAGTGAGATGAGTTATAATTGGAACAGCAACCCTGAAAATCCATTTCGCGACCTTTCTTACCATAGAATTTATTACGTTGAAGCGGGAGGCGCACAGATAATAACGAATAGTAAAACTATAGAGCTACAGCAGGGTGAATTTTACTATTTCCCACTAAATACAATAATTGCTACTCGGTGCGAAAATTACATGAATCATTATTTTGTGCATTTCACAATTAATGATAGTGTTAATTTTTTTCAGTTTTTTGATTACAAAAACAATGTGCAATCCACCGAACTTATGGTGGGGCTCATAAAAACTATTACAGAACCCGACGCTGAAAAAAGTATGGGCGAAGTTTTTAAGGCTGATGGTGCACTGAGATACCTTTTCGGAACTTTCTTTGAGAAATCAACGGAGCTTAACCATGATATCTTAAAGTTCAAAGATGTGCTGCAATATATAGACGACAATCTCTCTAACAACATTGCTATTGCAGACCTCGCACGGTTAATGAATCTTTCCCCTGTGTATTTTTCATATATTTTTAAAGACACGCTAAAAATCACACCTATAAAGTATATATCGGAAAAACGATTGGTATTAGCAAAACAACTACTACTAAACAGTGATTTAAGTATTAAAGAGATTGCTGGAAAATGCGGGTTTTCGGAACAATATTATTTTTCTAACTGGTTTTATAAGCACACCAATATCTATCCTCTAAAATATAGAAAACAAGTTTAACAATGAAAGATAAAGATATGAATCTTGAAAATTTATATCTTTATCTTTATATTATGCATTTATTTTGAGTATATAAAATATTATAATTAATCTATCATTATTAAAGAGCCTATGTCGATGACTGCTATACTGGCGCTGACTAATACAAGTCTCATGCCAAAGATTTTTTTGATAAAAACTGGTCTTGGTGGTTATGAGGTAAAACAGCTTGACATAGTGTTTTTGCTAACATTGTTTATGGAGGAAGATAAGAGCTATGAGCAACTATTTACTAAAGATGGATTATCCTGCCGCATGGTGCGGTCAGATGTGGCGAGAAGCCATCCCAGCCGGAAATGGCAAGTTGGGTGCGTTGGTTTATGGTGGTGTTCGCAAAGAAACTATCATGCTTTCACACTCTCACCTGTGGTGGAACGATATAACCTTGGAGCTACCAGATGTCTCAGATTGCCTACCTGTGGTACGAAAGCTTTTACTTGACAAAAAACCATTTGAAGCCGATATGATAATATATAATCGCTTGAAAGAGCTTGGCTACAATCCTACCATAGCAGCACCATTGCCTGCGTCCGATTTAGTCATTGAGACGGAAACAATAACTGCTTTTAAAAACTATCAAAGAACTTTGGATATGGAGAGTGGAGAGGTTGTTGTTTCTTGGAAAGATAGCGACAGGTGCTATAAAAGAAAACTGTTTGTATCGCGCCCCGATGATTTAGTAGCATACAATATAAAAGAGGACAACTGCAAGCCATTTAGTGGTGAGATAAGACTCGAATACCACAATATAGCTGATGTACCTACCGATGTTAAGAATATTCAAGAATATCTGCCTAGTATTACAGAAAACGAAATTTGCAATGGCTTTGTTACCTTCTACTGTGAGAAAACTAATGGCGAATCCTACGGTACAGTTGCAAAGATAAAGAGTGTCGGAGGCAAAGTCTATGTAAAAGACAGCTTTGTTTCAAACGGCTCTTTTCCTACATCCTTTAAGACATTGGTTTTTGAAGATGTTACTGAACTCAATGTTCTTGCAAAAGTTTTTGTTGGAGATTTAGAGCAGGGCAAAAGTATAATAGAAAATTTTTCTAATGTAAATGACGACTACAAATCCCTTCTCGCAAAAAACAGGGCTGTACATGGCAAGCTATTTACAGCCACTACGCTAAATCTTTTTCCTGAAACACAAAACACCTCAAACGAGCTACTCTTGTTAGATGCGTATAAAAACGAAATGTCTTTGGAAATGCTTGAGAAAATGTGGGCTTTTGGAAGATATTTGTTGATTTCTTCCTCCAAAGAAAACGGACTTCCGTGCCATCTATACGGGCTGTGGTGTGGTTCATACAAAGGTCAATGGGCATTTAACATGGCAAACGAAAACCTACAAATGATTTACTGGCAGGCACTTTCTGGCAATATGCCCGATTTATTGATGGCTGTATTTGACTATCTAGACACCATGATGGACGATTTTAGGGAGAATGCAAAAAAAATCTATGGTTGCCGTGGCATATATATCCCTGCCCCATCTATGCCAGAATCAGGATTATTAAAGGTTTGTCCCCCTCATATTATCCACTTTACAGCCACAGCAGGGTGGATAGCTTCCCACTACTATGACTACTTTTTATATACAAAAGACGAGAAATTTCTAAAAGAGAGAGCTTTGCCGTTCATGCAGGAAGTTGCTCTTTTTTATCAAGATTTTTTGATTGAAGATGAATGTGGTAGATTAATGTCTATTCCGTCTAACTCGCCCGAGAACTCTCCTGGTAACTTCTGGGACGGAAAAGAAGGAATGGGTTCCACTATGGAAACTACCATTAATTCAACCATTGATATTGCGATTATCAAGGAGTTGTTGACAAACCTTATCAGTGGTAGCAGATTATGTGGTGTATTTGACAACGAGATAGCGGTTTGGACAGAAATGCTCTCTAAATTGCCAGAGTATGAAATAAATGAAGATGGTGCGATAAAAGAGTGGATACACCCATATTATAAGGACAATTACAGGCACCGTCATCAATCCCACATCTATCCTCTTTTCCCCGGCAACGAGATACATAAGGAAACACATCCCGAGCTTTACGACGCATTTGTTACTGCTATTAATAAACGTCTTGTTATTGGGCTTAACCAGCAGTCTGGTTGGTCACTTGCGCATATGGCGAACAACTATGCAAGAATGAGAGAGGGCGATTTGGCGTTTGAAGTGCTTGACCATTTGGCACGTTCGAATGTGTTAAATAATTTTTTCACAGTACACAATGACTGGAGAAATATGGGTATCGGTGTGGAAACTCCTCTTGGTGCGCCTGTGCAAGTAGACGCGAATATGGGAATATCAGCAGCAATAAATGAAATGTTACTG
This sequence comes from uncultured Oscillospiraceae bacterium, assembly GCA_964369345.1. Taxonomy (GTDB): domain Bacteria; phylum Bacillota; class Clostridia; order Oscillospirales; family Ruminococcaceae; genus Angelakisella. The sequence continues at coordinate 19,808 of CAYJFF010000045.1, read as the reverse complement.
CAAAGCTATGATGACAATATTTTGATACTGCCAGCACTACCCTCAAAGTATAAAAAAGGCGAAGTAGTTAATCTGCTTGCAAGGGGTAACATCACTGTAACAATAAGCTGGGATAAGCAGCAGTGTGAGGGTGAGTTTATACTTACAGCTAAGCATCAAGATGAGATTATAAACATCATTTTACCAGATGAAATCGATGTTGTTAGCGGCTTCACAGTCAAAGAGAATAAAATTGCCAGCGTTACACTAAGCAAAAATATCTCAAAGAAATTTAACTTTAAATTTAGATAATGAGGAAGAAAAAATGAAACCAAATATTATTTTTATTCTAATAGATGATATGGGATATAAAGACCTTTCTTGCTATGGTAGCACTTTTTACGAAACGCCTAATATTGATAAGCTTGCAGCGGACGGAGTTTTCTTTACCGATGCTTATGCCTCCTGTCCTGTCTGCTCACCCAGCAGAGCATCAATTCTCACAGGAAAGTATCCTGCACGTTTGGGATTGACTAATTTTATTGGTGGGCACAGAGTAGGCAAACTTATCGATGCACCATATATACGACAGCTCCCACTAGAAGAGTATGCACTGCCAAAAGCCCTTAAACAAGGTGGATACAGCACATGGCAGGTGGGCAAATGGCATCTTGGTGAAAAGGAGTTTTACCCAGAAAAGCATGGTTTTGATGTGAATATCGGTGGTTGCCATATGGGACACCCTTACAATGGATATTTTAGCCCTTGGAACATAGAAAATTTGGAAAATGGTGAAGATGACGAATATCTTACCGATTGTTTGACCGATAAGGCTATTAACCTCATAGAGCAAAATAACGATAACCCTTTCTTTTTGTATTTTTCTTGTTATGCAGTACACACCCCAATACAGGCAAAGCCAGATGACGTTAAAAGATTTGAAGAAAAGGCAAAAAGAATGAAGCTTGACGAGATTAATCCTTTAGTTGAAGGTGAGGTTGCTCCAGCTGAAAACCCAAATAAAAAGAGAGTTACACGTAGGGTATTACAATCCAGCCCCGAGTATGCTGCAATGATATACAATCTCGACTTAAACATTGGTCGTATTGTGGAGAAGCTAAAGGAAAAAAATATATATGATGATACAATAATTATCTTTACCTCGGATAACGGTGGATTAGCAACTTCCGAAGGTTCGCCGACCTGCAATTTCCCTTTGGCAGAGGGCAAAGGTTGGATGTATGATGGTGGTGTACGAGAACCGCTCATTATTAAAACTGCAAATAACAACAGAGGTGTCTGCTCTACTCCTGTAATAGGTACAGATTTTTACCCAACATTGTTGGAATATGCAGAGCTTGACCCACTACCAGACCAGCACAAAGACGGAGTAAGTCTAGTTTCGTTGATAGAAGAAGGTGTTGCACCTACAAGAGAGGCATTATATTGGCATTATCCACACTATGGTAATCAAGGTGGAACTCCAGGTGCTGCTGTTAGGATGGGTGAATATAAGTTAATTAAGTTTTTTGAGGATAATCACACTGAGTTGTACAACTTAAAAGATGACATCAGCGAAGTTTTTAATTTAGCTGATAAACTACCGAACATTGCAAAACGAATGGAAGATAACCTAGACAACTGGATTAAAGAGGTCGGTGGACTGATTCCTCAAAAAAATGATAAATACGTTGACATAACAAAATAAATAGCAGTATTGCTTAATATTTAGTTGGTGAAGCAAAAAAAACGACACTAGAAATATCCATCTAGTGTCGTTTTTCTATATCGGTTTAATACATGGCTCTCTCGCTGTTATGCCCCCCCAATTAACGACATTTGCCGTTTCTGGGACGATATGGTTTGAAATATTTATTTTATCCTTCTTTAAAACTTAATAGGTGTGTCTTTTGTTATTAGCTGTACCTCAAAAAACAGATTACCCACTGCATTGTGGCTTAGTGCAAATGTATTCGCTCCATTAGTGGCAGTAAAATCCATATCGTTACAGGACAACACCTCTTTTTTAAACCAAGATTTGTCATACAAATCAGCCTTGTCGCCACGGAATACGATAATATCGCCACTCGTGATACCACTCTCTGAGCATAGCAACAATGAGCTATTGTTAAGCTGTAATGAAATTTCGCTAAAAGTTAGTACTTCCTCACGTAGCACCAGTATCTGCTCGATAGCTATATTTGTAGATGTTTCGGGAGGTAGGTAGCCGATAGATATCTGCACATCCTCGTACAATCCGTAGTCGGTGCACTTAGTTTTCATTCTAAAACCCCAGTCACCACTGTACCAAGCAACTTCGCCGTGTGGTATAACTATTGTCTTTCTGCCCACAAAATCCACCTTGATAGGATAATCGCGTCTCGAAAATTTAACTAGTAACACCGCGCCACTACCATCACCCACCACCGTTATCGCCATACCTCGGTGGTTTTTCATTGAACAAGAAACCTTGTAGGATGCACCGTACTCAGCATCTAAAAACTCAGTCTTTTCGCTGTTGGTTAGCTTGATACTAATTCCTTTGTCAGCTAGTGGCGCTATCTTCATATCATCAAAGTCGCTTAGCTCGTCAAATGTTGGGGTTATGTCGATATTTGGTCGAGTGTCATCATCATGAGTATCATCGCCCTTGTTGTTGTCCTGAAAAAAGTCATACTCACCATATAATTGCTTGCTCTGCTGTGGTATGCTGTCGTGACTAAGTACCGTGCCTCTCTCATCTTGTCCCCACAACACCTGTATTATTGCATCAGGCTTTTGTGTGGCTACCTTGTTTATCAGCGTAATACCCTGCCCACCACGTACAAACTGCCGTGGAGATAGACACCCATGTTCCTGTCCAAACTGCCACTGTATATCACCCTTTTCTCTCGCCATTACGTATGTAGGGGTTAGGTTGTAGCTGTTATCGTCTTTACTTACTACATTCACAAAATCTGCCACCGGGTGGTCGTTATATTTATTCCACACTTTGTTCGGCTTGGAAATGTTACTTGATATAAAATCATGCACTTGTGGTGGCATCACCCTAGCTGCGTCTTTCCATGTCTTTACCACCTCGATAATATCGTCACAACCTCCGTGTCCTTGCAAATCTGCTAGGCTCTCGCCAAACATCGGCTCGGGTAGCGCAATGCCCAGTGCACTGCCCTCGTGCCCCAGTGACATATTATAGTGCGACTCAAAGAAGTTGGTGGCTTTTCTAGAATGTGCATACGGCTTTATGTTTGCGTGGTGGTTGATATGCCCCCACGGACAGTCGCCAGATATCAGCTTTTTCACGCTGTTTAGTCGCATATGGTAGTAGGACCGTGGTGCTTTTCCTGAGCTGTCATGGGCAGTTACCAAATGGTCTAGCCGTGCATAAACCTTATCAGCAAATTTTCTGTATCCCCATGGGTTATAGTTGTGTATCTCTGCACCGTCATACTCGGTGTGAGCGATATTGCCACCATTTATTAAACCTGCGTACCCATCAGCAACCTCGTCCAACATCTCGTTATCGTTGGAGGGTAGAAAATTTACATCATATGGCGAAATCAGCCCTATTAGCTTGCTATCTTTTCCATGCCGTGCCGACACTGTATCAAACATACCACGTCTACACCCTGTCATCTGCCAGTTACCATCACTATTTACCAATATGCTATCAAACTTAATTATTTCGTCGCCCACCAGTAGGTAGTTGTAGGTGAAAAACTGCTTTAATCCTGGCATTCTGATGCCCTTCACATGGGCGTTAATAAGATATGGCTGTCGGGTGTCATCAAGTGGCTTTACCGTTATATTTTCGGTATCGCTTACTATCGCTTCTACCAGTGACAACGCACCCCACGAGGCAAGTCGCTTATCTGGTTTACTACCTATGTACAGTGGGTCGAAAAAGCCAATACCACCTGACACATAGTGCAATACTAGCTTCATTCCACGCTCGCTTAGATAGTTTGAGTATCTGCGTAGGTCGGCTATTCCACTCGGGAAAATCTTGTCGTTTAACCCCCAGTTTGTGTCGTTCATCGGCCAAAAATCATCTTTTCGCCATGTATCGGTGAACAGATACACCTGCTTTGCGCCCATTTTTTCAAGATACGGGGTAAAGCTATAAAGCTCCTGTTCGTCATTAGCTTTTATCATCATCTGACTACGGTCAGCATAGTCGGATAAAAATCGCTTAATATAGCTTACCACATTTTCCTTTGTCCACGCAAAGTTGACAGTTGGGTGGGTTACTTCCTGCTCCGTCCATATCGTCAACAATATATCGTCCTCATGGTCTTCGTCATCGGCATAGTACAGTGCAAATTTGCCCAGTGGGTCGTCGGCACAGGTGTTATACAGATATGGATAGCTAATGGTAGTAGTGTCACCTTCTTGCTCTGCCTCGGTCATATAATCTAGCTCAAATAGCCGTATACCCTCGCCTTTCACCTCGAAGTGAAGTGAATAGTTGGCGCTGTTCACCACTGCAGTGGTCGATATCAGACTAAATGTAATATACTCGCTACGCTCATCTACCTCAAAGACAGCCGACTGAGTTTTGTTGGCACTGCTACAGGTAAGAATGTTACCAACCGCTGACACCTCGCTCAGCAGTATTTTGTGATACCCGTTGTAGAGATAAAACCCTATCGCAGAGGTTTCCAGCTCCGCTTTTTCGGTGCTGCAGTAGGTTACCGAGCTTATCTTGCCTGCGTATGAAAACTCGATTTTAAACTTATCGTTACCAAAACATCTTCTCATCTTACTCTCTCCTAAAGCTCTTTTGCATAGTAGGCTTTGCCATCGTGGGCATTTAACGTAACTGTAAATTCGCTAACACTCTGGTGTAATAGTTCATCTGTCCAAAAATCATATACATCACAGCTTTTTTTCAGCTTCACACATATGCTTTTACCCTCGTCTAACGGTTGCAGTAACGTGATAATGCTACCACCGTCAACGGTTTGTCTGCCCAGAGTGTGGGTGTAGTCGTCATACACTGCTGATACCTTGGGTGCGGACAATAGTTTTCGGATATAGCCTATCTGAGTGTCACCCATACGACACATATCGTCTCCAGCAAGTATCGCACCACCAGTAGCAAGTATCGCAGTGCGATGGAACGCAAATTCGTCCTCAGTAACACTGGTTGACTTCTCCACTATACTACCGTCTGGCTGAACCATATGTTTGTCGTTATTTATTGTAACCACGCAGTCGGGGTCGTTTAGCCACAGCTTGCCATTCTGCCAGTTTCGGTGAGAGTTTTCCTCATGCAGCATCTTGAAATTTTTGAATACACGGCTAATATCACCACTGGTACGCATACCATGCACCACACCAGCGCTTGCCCACATAGGAGCATTACAGCCTAGAATATAGCTACCCTCGCCTGCGCCCTCCAAGATAGCAACCATCGCATCACGGTATGCCTCTATGTATGTCTTGGTGTTGTCAAACCGTTTGCCAAATGGCAGTGCACCCCACATGTTTGCATCTAGTTTGAAGTATTTAATACCATATTTACTACGCAGTGTCGCAAACAAGCTTTTGAGGTGTGCAAGCACGGCTGGATTTGTGCCGTCTATCATATACCACGGACCCTCTCGCCAGCCACCGAATGAGCACTTGTCACTTGAGAGTGGTTTTCCATCTTCTCCCATAACAAAATACTCAGGGTGAGTGTTGTACAGCTCAGATTCTTTCTGGGCGATAAATGGTGCTACCCATATGGCAGGCTCACAGCTACTATCGTGTATTGAGGTTATCAGTCCATCAAAGTCTGGAAAAAACTTGGATATAGTAAGGAAATCGCCCATATATGCCTGATAGCCGTCATCTATTTGAATAAAGAATGGAGTTTTTTTTCTAAAAGTAAAACTATCCTTTGCCTTAGCCATATTATCTTTAACGTTCTCTGTAGTGCATTCTGGGCCAAAGCAGTACCACGAGCACCAACCCAGTGGGTGGCTAGGGTAGCTCTGGATTGGATGATGGTGATTAAGACGATTTCCTACATTCTCCATTAGCTCGTTAGCATTGCCGATAGCTATATATAGCTCCTCTAGTGTTATTGTTTGGTTCGGTGATATTTCTATACCACAGAGATCTTGCTCTGCTATTATCTCGGTCGCACTGAAGTGTATTTTGCCTACGAAGCGGTATGTAGATGTAAATGCCATCACATAGTCAGGCTGTGCGTATGCCACCAGTAGCGAATATGCAGTGAAATATCCCTCCCTAGTAGGTAGTTTGTAGTGCCCTGTGTCAGAGTAGTTAGTCATATCAGTAGGTTGGCTAATCGTCCCCAGTGTCTGGGAAAGCATATTGTACCCCTCGGCATATATCTTGGTGTCGGGCAGAAAACCGTGTGCGATGCTTTCGTACATTGCCCTGCCTACGCAGATATTCTCACTGCCGTGGTAGGTGAAGCTATGACGCAGATAGTCGCCGTCCCTATGCTCACTAATAGTGCAGTCAAGTATATTTCCTACTGTGTCAAAAATCTGTATTTTCATTTCAAAATCTCCATTTCGATAATTATCATAATGTTTGGCATATCATATATAAGCTACCTAAGCAACATCTCCAGTTCATAGCCTATATCGGATATAAAATCAAAGTCAAGGCAAACCGCTTATTATACCACTTGTGCCCTTGCCACTGGGTGACAAAGGCACAAATAAGTTAAGGATTATGTTCTACAGATTAGATTGTGATAGATCTCTCGTAGATTTCAAACCACTCTGGATACTGCATATTGTCTAGTTCTGCTAGGTAGTCATCCCAGTTGTCAAAGTCACGTGCACCTGTGATAAACTCAACAGCAGCTGCTTCAACAAAGCTGAATAGAGGACCTTGGATAGCCGAGAATGTTTCGGAATCTTCTAGTGATACCCAAGCAGGAGGAATTTCTACTCTATCCTCGTTTACGAATGGCTTGGAGTGCTCCATATACTCATCATATAGCCATAGGTTATAGCCAGTTGGAGCATAGCGATCCTGAGAAGATGCCCACATGCTTAGGCTAGACAGAGAGTCGTTTCTAGTAGAAGAACCAGCCCAAGTGTATGGATTTACATCAGGAAGTGGATCATAACCAGCTGCAACAAGCTCGTCTTTAGTACGCTCAACATACTTAGCAGGCTCGCCAAATCTATTTAGGTCGTCTGGGCCAGCTTCTACAACTGCACCCTCATATAGATAGGATTTGTTAGTGATTAGAGTTCCCTCTTCGCTCCATAGCCAGTCTGCAAGTCTAACAGCGGCCTCTACATTTTCACACTTGTCAGTTACTGCAAACAGCCAAGCATCTTTACGCTCTGTGGATTTTAGTGGAACTTCACGGAAGCCATCAGGGCCTGCTGGTAGTGACAATCCACTCCAGTGTAGAGAGCGTTGTAGTGGGTCAGACTCTACGGTAGCTGATGGGCCATCAACACCCATTGTTAGATGTCCGCCTGCGTATGAACCAACTATCTCTATTTCAGGGTTTCTAGCCAGTGTAGCCATCTGCGCTTGAGTATTGGTGAACGCTGCAGGGTCTAGCAGCCCATTTTCATATAGGTCAGCAATATACATCAGACCTTCTTTCCAAGCGTCCTGTGCAGGGGAGAAGGTAAGTACGCCATTATCGTCTACGAATGAGAAATTGTTATATGGCTCGGCAGGTATAAATGAGTTCATCAAGAACCAATGAGGCTCGCCTGCCCAAGTGCCAGTAGCACCTGTCATCGGTATTTCGTCAGCTACGCCGTTTCCATTAGGGTCATCATTTTTAAACTTAGTCAGCATATCTTTAAGCTCTTCGGTTGTTTCTGGGTGCTCGGTGTATCCTACAGCCTCTGCCCATGCTTCGTTAAGCCACATCTTCCTATGTACGAACTCTGACTCGATACCACCCTGTACATGTGGCAGTGCGTAGATGTTGCCATCAGGCGCAGTCATATCCTGTTGCAGATACTCCTGCTCTTCCCATACCTTTTTGATTTCATCGCCGTACTCATCAATAGCGTCGTTTAGTGGTACAAATATCTGTGCATCTACGCCGTATCTTAGTATATCAGCATTACTTAGCTTACCTGACATAATAAGCTCTGGGTAACTACCTGTAGATAATGCTAGGTTTTGGCGCTCTGTCCATGCTGTTTCAGCTATCATCTCAAAATCAAATGCGATGTTTAGGTTTTCCTCAATCCATTCGGTAGCTAGGTTCTCGTCCAGTGGGCTAACCGTTGGTCGCTGTACCATCATAGCACTAAATGTAGTTAGCTCTGTAGTAATAGGGAATACTCCAGCAGGGTTTACACCATTTGCAGACGCATTGTCCTCAGAGGCATTGCTACTACCTGTCTGGGTAGAGGAGCCTGTAGATGCAGTAGAGCTTGGTTCATCTTCTGTTTGGCAAGCAGCCGTCGAAAGCAGTATTGCAGATGTCAGTAATATTGCTAGTAATCTCTTTTTCATTGTGTTGTCCTTTCTTTATCTGTTATATATTGCTCGAGATAGCAGTGTATGCTATACTCGGTAACAACTGTACATATTAGCCTTTTAGCGAGCCTACCATTACACCTTTTACAAAGTATTTTTGTACAAAAGGATACAGTATCATCATAGGTGCAGAAGCAACCACTATAGTGGAGTATTTTAGTAGCTCAGACATATTTTGGCGCATTATCTGGTCTTCTATGTCCATACCATTCATCATCTCTGACTGGCCACTACCTACCAGCAGTATATCACGAAGTACTAGCTGTAGAGGGTATTTGTCGGTGTCGGATATGTAGATAAGTGCAGAGAAGAATGTGTTCCAGTGACTAACAGCAAACATCAGTGTCATTACAGCCAGTATCGCCTTAGCGTTCGGTAGCAGTATAGAAACTAGGTACTTTATGTCGCCACAACCATCTATTGTAGCTGCCTCGTATAGTTCGGCTGGTATGCTGGTCTGGAAGAACGTTCGGCAGACTATTATCTGATAAACGCTGACTGCACCTGGGACCACCAGTGCCCACATAGTATCGACCATACCCAGACCACTAACTACCAGATAGCTGGGTATCAGTCCACCACTGAAGTACATAGTAAAGGTAAGTAATAGCATTAGTGGACGACGTCCATAAAAGCTCTTTACCGAAAGTGGATACGAATACGCTACCGTCACTATTAGGTTGATGATAGTGCCTACCACCATATATATTAGTGAATTGGTAAATCCTGTAACTATTGACTGGCTGTTAAATACCGCTTCATACGCTATTAGAGTAAACTCAACAGGTAGTATAAAGACACTGCCAGATAGCACAGCAGTAGGCGAGCTGAACGACGATGCTATTACATTTAGCAGTGGTATCAGCACAATAAGCAGTGAAAGTATAAGAAAAATATTGCAGACTGCTGAGTATATCTTGTCACTGCGTGACATCTTTATCTTGGTTGACTTAAATTTAGCTGTATCTACCATAGACTTGTTTCACTCACCTTTCTGGATATTTTGTTTACTATAATTAGCAGTGTCAGGTTGATAATAGAGTTTAGCAGTCCTACGGCTGTGGAGAAGCTGTAACGTGCCTGCAATAGACCTGTCTTGTATACGTAGGTGGATATAATCTCAGATACATTATAGTTTAGCGGGTTTTGCATTAGGAATACTTTCTCAAAACCAACGCTCAAGATATTTCCGACACTTAGTATTAGCAGTATGATGATGGTAGGTGCGATAGATGGTATGTCGATGTGGATAACCTTGCGAAGTGAGCTTGCACCGTCTATCTCTGCCGCCTCGTACAGTGTTGGGTCTACACCTGCCAGTGCCGCTATGTAGATAATAGCGCTGTAGCCTGCGTTCTGCCAGATACCGCTACCTACATACAGTGCATCAAACATACTAGGGTCGCCCAGTATATTTATCGGGTCGCCACCTAGGGCTACTAAAACGGTATTTACCAGTCCGCCACGTAGTGCAAATATCTGCTGTAGCATACCTACCAGTACTACCGTCGAGATAAAGTGTGGTGCGTATGTAACTAGCTGTACTGTCTTTTTAAATTTATTGCTACGTACATTATTCAGTGCCAGAGCGAGGATAATAGGAAGTGGAAAGCTATACACTAGGTTGGTCACACTTATTCGGACAGTGTTCCAAACATAATTTAGTATATTCGGAGTTTTTATTACATCCTCAAAATATTTTAGCCCCACCCATTCGCTACCCAGTATGCCCGCCCTAAAGTCATAGTCCTTAAATGCTAGTGTTACACCATACATAGGATAGTACTGGAATGTGAATGTTATAGCCAGTGGTACTAGAATAAGCAAGTACAGCATAGGGTGTCGCTTTATCTTTTTCCATACTGTTGTCTTATTTATGAAGTCTGTGTCAGGCTGATTTGTTTTAGTCTTTGCCTTGATTGATTTTGTAGTTTCCATCTTTTCCTCCTGTGAATTTTTGCAACTTGATGTTGTGATAAGTATGACACATGAAGCTAGGTATTCACAAGATAGTTTTTCTTCGGATAGGAACTAATTTTGATTTAACAGTGCATAAATCGTCTATTTGTGCAAGTTTTGTAGATAATAGAACTTTTCTTTCATACAGAACTTATCTTGACAATAGTAAGAATTTAGGTTAAACTTTACAAAAGTATACTACAAACTCAAGAGGAGATGTGCATGTGTTACAGCTAATAAAAAAATACAGAGGCAACATAAACATTTTCTATCAGTATATGATTTCACATATCATCACACTGGTAGTTGCGATCGCTTTCTTCTCCATAGCGTACATGTCTATATACGATGTGCTATCAAACAACGTCACACGCAGTAGTTATGAGCAGCTAACCCAAGCCACCTCTGCCACCGAACAGCAGCTACACGAGATACAAAACCTAGTTTTGCATATAACTACCGATAACGACTTTCGTTCGCTGACTACACTGCCAAGCCCACTAAGTAGCGATGATGCAATTGTAGATTTCAACAACTACAACAGTACGCTAGTGCGATATGACGGTATATCAAACGCTATTGATGCATTTCATATATATCTAGACACCCCAAATGTAGTATTTGCTGAGGGTAATCTGGTGCTTAGAAAGGATATAGAGTTTGCATCACCCACCGATATGGCTAAAACGGTACCACCCGAGTGGGAAGCTCTACTGCCTACACTACAAAAAAACACCTACACATACCTACCAGTGACCAACTATTCATTTTTGGCCAATACAAACATAACCACTGAGTATATGGCGGTGATTTATCCTATAGATTTTTACAACAACCACTATGCGACCATCTGCTTTTTTGTATCAAAAGGTCAGCTCGACCAAATATTTAGCTATATCGATGGTGCCAGTATATTTTCGGCTATGCTGAATAGTGCTGGCGAGATAGTCTATTCCCATGGTTCGATAGATGACGAACTGCTATCTATGGTCGACTTCACAAATACATACCGAACAATCGAATATAAGGGAGAGAACTATGTAGTATCTGCCGTCACTCCCGATGGCTCGGATTTTAAATATGTATCAGTGTCCTCATTTGAGATAGTATCGGACCAGCTGTCCTCGATACGCACAAGCATTACCATAATGCTGTTGGTGATTATAGTTGTATTTCTTTTTCTGAGTTTTGCATTTACATATCTAAATCTACGCCCGATAAACGCTATCTTTAACAAGATGTTCCCTGACCGCAAGCTAACTGTTGATATACTTAATAGTGCCAATAAACACATAGAGGCTATGGTGCTAGACAACAGCAATTATCAGGAAAAGATACTTAGCCATCTGCCTATAATCAAGTCCTCGCTGTGTGAGCGACTGATACTCGGCAATATAGCATCTGCTATCAAGCTAGAGGAGATACTGTCATCGTATAATATCCTGCTCAACCTAGAGTATGTAAATCTTATACTGCTTACTTTGGTGGGTGAAAAGTCCACTGATAACCCTATTTCATACAATGCAATTAGGATAATGTTATCCGAACAACTGAGCGAAGTGTTTGGTGATGATATACTGTACTGTGACACCGAAACTAACCAGATAGCACTAATAGTGTCGCACAACACCAAGAACGACAACGAAAAGACAATTACCACTAAACTAAAAAAGATATCTGCCATTATAGAAAAGATATCCGAGCATAAATTTATGTTATACTCAGTGTCGTGCGAGGTGTTTAGCAACGTTATAGATTCACCACTCTATTATCGAAACCTAAAGGTACAGTCCGAGTATCTAATACGAAAAAATATTCCGTGTATGATACTAAAAGATAGCAAGGCTGAGTATGACTATTACTCGTATCCACTAGAGCTAGAAACAACACTGATAACCAACGCTTGTAGTGGCAACACCGAAAAAGTGAAAATTAATGTAGAGCATATATTTTTGACACTGTCTAGGAATATCGCACCCGAAGATTTTAATCGAGGTTTGTCAGCGCTACGTACCACCACCTACCGTACATATCGTGCCCTCAAAACACAGTACCCTGACTATGATTTTATATCCGAGTCCTTTCTTAAAAACAAGCTATCGAGCATAAGTGAAACCCTAGGTATACAGGATATTGAGAGGACATTTGTTGGTCTATTGACAGAGATGAGCAGAACTGTAGAGCACAAAGAAAAATCCAGCATGAGTAGCTGGATGGAACAGATTAAAGAATATATTAAAGAAAACTACAACAACCCGATGCTTTCGCAGAGTATGATAGCCGAGATGAACAACATCAGCGAGCCATATCTGTCGCGATGCTTTAGGCAGTACACTGGCGAAACTTACTCAGAGTATCTAGCCAAAGTACGTATGCACAATGCTACCGACCTGCTAAAAAATAGCGATAAGAATGTAAATGACATTGCTGCACTGGTAGGATACAACAGTCCTCAAGTATTTAGGCGCACTTTTAAGCAGTTTTATGGCATAACTCCAAACGAGCACCGAAAAGCACAAAAGGCGTGAGAACCCATAAAATTTTGTGTAAAAAGAATAAAATACTTCCTAACAGATAAGACTTTGATTTGAAAAGAAAGTTAACATCTGATTTGAATAGCACGTAGTTTAAAGTTTGTATAATTTTTCTTTCAAACTAATCACCTTTTGTTAGAGCGCATTCATATGTGAGATATCAAATACCAACTGCATTTGAAGAAAAGTACTATAAAAAGCTGAACAGTTCCACTTGAGAGTGACCATTTTTGAGTAAAAGGTTATTTTTATTTTGCCTTTAATCAATTTTAGATTTAGAGCATAAAAATCATGATTAACTTAAAACCCTGATTAATACTAGATATTGAAATCCCCTTGAGATGCAAACATTTATGTTCGTATCTGACAAGGGGATTAAAATTTTTTAGGGTGACTCGAACTATCACTCCTATGCAATAACTCTACCCGTTAAAAACATATTCTTTTATTAATTTGCCAATATGGATAGGTAATGGCAACGTTGTCATACCACTATACTGAATGGATAATTTCCTCAAGGCACTGGCAATATTTACATAATTATCTGGATTACTATCTTTACTGATAACCAGTGGATAAATCTCTATTAAATCCCTTTCAGCATATCTTTTATTGGGTTTTTGCAATTTAGATTCTGTGTAGCTTTGATTATAAAATTTGTCATGATTTTTGGCTGCAATAGAGTAATAAAGATTACTAGACTTATAAATTCCACTAGAAGCTGTGAATTTGCCATCTTCTTTTTGCTCTGTAATATAGTCGGGAACTTCATCATTAGTTCTAAATCTTAGTACATTTATTAAACTATCATCTAAACTGATTTTATAAGAATTATTTGCATCTCCTATATCAATTAGATTTTCCATTGCAGAAAAGTTTTTATAAACCTCACTGTCAGATAATCCTTTAAATAAATTTCTAGAAGTTCCATCAGATTCAACCATAACAAGGGTATTTTCATCACCTTGCAAATGAAGTAAATCAACAAAAAATCTTTTAATAGCACCTCTTGTTGCATCGTCACAAGTATCTTTAAAATTTGTTTGTAGTGATAAACTAATCATTTCTAGAAGTGCTTCTCTATAAAGTAAACTCTGCTTTTTAAAACCTTTACAGTTAACATAGATTTTAGATTTTTCAAAATCTAAAGTTACAAACATAGGCAAAAATCTAACTGTTTTATGTTTAGATGTTTTACTTGCATGATTTTTAAGTTGATGATGAAAAACTATACCGATAATTTTAGGAAAATCCCCAGATAATTTTAATCGCTTCTTATAACTTTCAGTATCTATTTTAGGCAAATACCCCAATTGTCTGTATAAATCCTTTTTAGCTGCCTCTATTTTTTGTATATATTTAGGTTTTTCTTGTTGTATATTTTGAATGATTTTTTCATCTTCTGTTACTGGAACTATAAACTGAGTTAGCCTGTTACTGCTTGCAAATGCTGAGCGGATAATGTTTTTAGGATCAGTACCAGTTTTAAAGCTATCCTTATCTCCTAAAATAACAAAACAAGCTGTCACCCCTTTTGTCTTAGGTAGACTTTTAGCAATTTTATTTTTTAAGGCTATTCTACTGTTACCATTGTTTTCAGTCGGTAGTGACCACTCTCCTAGTTCCAGAATTTCAATCTCAATGGAATCTTTCTCCTCTTCTTTGATATCATCAAGTAAAATTTCTTTTATTTTTTCAGCCTGTTCTATATCTAAAGAGTTACAATAAATCTCGAAATAAATCTTTTTACAATCAGCCGATTCTAAAAGATGAGAAAATGTAAAACCCTCCTCTTTAAACCACTTTGCAGAAACATTCTCTAATCCATTATGCAAAGTAGCAAAATCTGCTAATAGTCTTCCTATCTCATTATAAATTGAAGCTTTGTCAACAACACTAACACCTGTTTCTACCCGAGACTTCTTGGCAAATGACAACCCATTTTTATACGGCAATAAAACATCTAGGTTTTCATGACAATTTTTAATTACATCAATTGCCTCAGGTAGTTTCCTTAGATTATATAGATCATAGCATTCTTTTAAAACTTCATCCCAGATAATGCTATTTATGGAACGATTGTAGTAAATTGGTATAGTACTGTATTTATTCTCAGAAATTTTTATATGAGCACTTATTTTTCCATCTATATATGGATTTTTACTTATACAACTTTTAACAAAGCGTCTAATAGATGGGGTGCACAATAACATTGGCTTTCTCTCTGGTGGAGTTGTTTGCAGTGAGAACTTAAACACCACTGCGAAAAATTCATCTTTATACTGTATCATTTGGCTAATAAGATTCTCTTTATCTAAAAAATTAAGAGTAATCTCTTTTCCAGATACTTCAATCTTCTTACCAATAAGTGAATTAATAACTAGTAGTGGATATGCTTTGTAAGCATGATTTAGAGCTAAGCCATTCTCATCAAACAACGTGGATTTCTCTCTTATGATTACAAAATCCTCTGGCTTTACCTCAATTTCTTTTATTAAATCCAAACTGATGTTTTCAGATAAAAATTCTGCTTTAATCCATATTTTAATTAAGTTACAAAGCTTTTCTATATCAATATCTTCAAATGCTGTAAGCCATTTACTATCATCACTCATTACTTTTAATGCCTTAATATCTAAGGCACCATCTAGGTATGACCAAAGTAGTGACTTTAGCTTATCCTTAGGAAGCCCATACATATCATTGAACTTAGCATCTCCTTGCCTTTTCACCTGAAATAGTACATCCTTTAGTTTTTTGGGAAAACTTATGTAAATAATATTTGCTGTTAAATTATTATGAGGTAGATATGCCATCGGTATAATCTTAGAATTTTTCTTCATATTAATTCTCCATTCCATAGCTAACTTGCTACTAAAATACTGTTTTATCCCTCTTATATTAACCTAAAAAGCTACTACATTATTCCTTTTTTAAAGGCAGTATAAAAAGGCCCATACAGCACATTGGCTATCTCTTTATATTTTTCATCTTTCATAATACCATCTAGGTACTGCCTAAGCTCTAGTAAAAAATCAAAGCTATTTTCACCATTTCCACTAAAAGCTCCATCTACAAAATATATACTAGGTGGCTCTTTTTCATAGTCTGTTATTCTAGATGCTCTACCGAAAATTTGTAGTATTAGCACAAATAAAGAGGCAACTATATCAGCTTTATAAATACTAGGAAGATTATTAAGGGAAGTGCCTTTATTCTTTGCAAGTTCATTCCAAAATACTACAGCCTTCTCCCGAATTTCCTTATTTCGTGAATATATATCTTGGGTATCTAGCTTAGAGGCATATCCAGCAATATATCCATTTGCTTTCATGTTGCGAATCTTAATATCGTCTGGTATAGCCATAGGTCTGACAAAAAAGAACACTGAGTTTATAGTAGAATGTCCCCTTTCATCAACTATATTATGACCTCTTTCTATTGCTATTGCAGGAGCTACCATCACCCTTTGAGAAATACTACTAAACTGGCTTACATCACTTCTTTTAAGCCCATCATCTTCTTTTTCGCTGTCTTTTATAAGAGCTATGCAGTGGTTGTCATAACCGTATTCTTTAAGGTTGATATTTAGGCTCTCAGAAACTATCTTGGCTTGTTCATAGCTATTTACTATAACTAAAATTTTACCTTTATCTTTTTTTATTTCATTTGCAATATACCCACTTGCTTCTTTAGATAGCTTTACTAATTCTGCATTTTTTTGTTCTTCTTTTGTGCCTGAAATTCTTATATCAAAAGCTAGATTAATAAATTTCGAATTCCCAAGAAACCCTTTATCTTTTTCATCGCCTTCTATTAAATAATCCACTTTACGATTTACATGATACCCAAAAGAGGATGGCGCAAAACTTGAGCCTGAGAGAAGTAGTACGTTAGGGCCTTGTGGCTGCCCCTTCTCATCTAAAACTAAAAAAGGCAACTCGGTCATAAGACTGCGACCAAATGCATACTGCTTGAAAAGCTTTATATCTAGGTTATCCTCACTAATTAAACCAAATATATTCCCCATTACTGAAGATGGTAAAAAATCTTGCTGTGCCCTAAACTTAGAATTGAGAAAGTTAAAAAGCTCCCCTGTTTCCATATTAGTGGAATTAATATTATTATAAGCATTTTCTAGATCCCTAAAGAACTTTTCAAAGCTCAGTATCCTAAGAATTAATATAACCTTGTATAGATAGTCATTGCAGATAACTTTATCTCTTGATTTTTCACTGCAAACTTTGCACTTTTTTCTATCTTTTGTACATAGATTTATTCCATTTGCTTTAAACCAGCTTTTTATTAGTATTTCGCATTTTTCATTAGCTTCATGTCTGCTGGATAGGTC
Organism: uncultured Oscillospiraceae bacterium; assembly: GCA_964369345.1. GTDB lineage: Bacteria > Bacillota > Clostridia > Oscillospirales > Ruminococcaceae > Angelakisella. Next base: position 2,495 of record CAYJFF010000045.1, on the reverse strand, counting down.
AAAAGCAAGTGATAAATCCTTAGAACTATCAGAGATTACAAGTTCATCTGTATTTAGCTTAATTAGCATTTTGTATAGTTTTTCATCTATGTTTTTAACAGAGTCATTCATTAGTGACTCTATAAGAATGTAAGCTGAAAATGACCTTTTATTTATAAAGCTATTAAATCCACCTAAGTCAAATTTCAAAGCATTTATAACTTGTGTCACCGTCTCCTTTGACCTTAAAAGCAAGTTACAGTAATCAGCATATCCACCATTTTCATATGAGGTACTTTCCTCTAGAGGCATAGCTAAATATTTTTGTGCTTCCGTCCCACTTTTTATTATAAAATCTTCAACAGAAACCGAAGGACAAAACAACTCATCAAGGACTTTTTGAACTCTGTCACATTCATCAAAAACAACTAAATCAAACTCATATAATACCTTTTTAAGAAATAGTTCTTTATTTACTCTGGTTTGAGCAAATGCCTGTACAGTGGTAATAACAATATTTGAGGTACTAGTATTTCGCTCCATAATAGTACTGGGACAGATGTCATAGTACCCACACTTATGCTTTTTCCCCTCTTTCTCTAGTGAAAAACAAGGCTCTTGACCAAATTCTAAATGTTCCTCCCCCCGGGATAGTCCATCGACCAAACAAACTGATGTGAGGTATTTTCCATATTGATCCTTTAGATACATCTCACCTTTTTTATTAAGTTGTTTTATATACCTTACTCTTTCTGATTTGCCAATAAGAGGGGTAGCGTCTACATTAAGACTGTGAAAATATTCTTGGGTTTTAAGCACTTCTGGTACTGTATCTAAAACTAAAACTATCCGTTTATTCTCTTTGGCTAGGTGATAACAGAGAGCCTTTACAAATGTTGACTTTCCTGCACCAACCATCCCCACCATATTGGTTACATCTTCAAGTTTAATCTCATCAGTTTTCTTTATATTTCCATCTACCACCTTGGAGAAAGTATTTGTTATTAGTACATCTGCGCAGTAATCCTCAGCACATATTTCTCCCATCTCTTTAGCTGAATCATAAAGTTTTTTCAAATCAACTGTTATAGATTGCTTTTTCTGTGGTAATATTTTTTTATTCAGTTCACTTTGATGTTTTGCTCCCTTTAAAGCTACCGTTTCTCTCTTACTAGTTAATGTTTCTTTATAATAACCAAACTCTCCATCTATGGCAATATACTCTTTTGCTTTCCTTTGATTATCATTATTAATAATCTCTAAAATATCATCCAGTCTATTTTTAAAAAACAGATTGTCATCGTCACTTGCTTCATATTCAAATTTTTCATTTATATTATAATAACGCAAATTATCATAGTCCTTGGACATATATTTCTTGAGGTATTCCTGCCATAATTTTTTTGATTTAAAAGTCTTTAGGGAGTTTCTTGCCTTAGCTAGCAGGTTTTCTTTGTCAGAAAAAGTAGTCTGACCTATTAAATGATAGGCAGTTAGTATTATATATAAATTTTCTGCAGCAGCTTTGCTGGATACTTTTTTCCCTAACCATAATAATGCCTCAATTTTAGCA
>CAYJFF010000045.1:0-882 GCA_964369345.1 uncultured Oscillospiraceae bacterium | reverse complement strand
GTAAGACTTCCTTTGTCTTGTAATTTTGGCTGTAAGGTTTTATAAATATCACTCATCTCAATGCCTCCCTCTTAGTTTTCAGTAATTTCTTCAGCTGTCTTAGGGTTACACACTGGATTTTATCTGAGTATTCCTTTAGCGAGTCATTTATAATTTTTAGATAGTCAGGCTTTTCTTCTTTAAGATAATCATAGACTACATAGAAACCCTTATGGTATTCTCCAGATTTAAAACCTCCACTTTCTTTTATTTTGTTTGCTAAATGGTAGGGATTTTCAAAAGTCTTACCATCTATTTCCCACACTTCCCCATCATCAAATCTAATTTCCACATCATATCTATCCATCTTAGGATACAGGCTAACTTCTATCCCTAAATCTTTACAAAAATTATATATCTCAAGCTCTAACTTTCCTGGTAAACATATAAATCTCATTATGCTTTTATTTAGTCTAAGATATATTTTGTTATCAATAATATTATCTGCTATATACTTAGATGTGGGTCTGTATCTGTTACATCTTTTACTTACACATACAAATGTATCTCCACTAGATTTCATCGTCCAGCCACAGTGCTTACATATGAAATTTTGACAGTGTATATCTTCATAACACCTAGAAATTATATCTGACATCTTTGAACTAGTGGTAAGCTCTGATTTGAATTTAACAAGCTCACTTCTCATTATTACTGGGTTTTCGGTTATAAATTTTCTCAGTATAACATACTCATCTTGAGATAATATAAGCATACTCTCATAAATCATTCGTGAGTGAAATCCATCTTTTAGATCTATTCCATATCTATCTATTAATTCTAGGCATTCTCCTGTGGTTTCATAAACCCCATCCTCTAATATCACTACAAAACCATCTGAAT
>CAYJFF010000044.1:0-24114 GCA_964369345.1 uncultured Oscillospiraceae bacterium | reverse complement strand
AGTACAACCCACCGTTGTACTAATTATAGTTTATTGCACACTACCCAAAGGTGGAATGCCAGCGGCGGCTCGCCGCACCAAAGGTGGAGTGTACACGCTTATTACTCTACGCTATTCTGCCGTCTTTTATTTGTATAACACGCTGTGCGATAGACGCTATCTGTGTATCATGCGTTATTATTATCACTGTGTGCCCACGTGCCTGTAGCTGTAGTAGGATATCCACCACCATAGCGCCAGAAACTGTGTCTAGGTTGCCTGTCGGCTCATCTGCTAGTATTATAGGTGGGCTACCAGCTATCGCACGTGCTATGGCTACTCGCTGCTGTTGACCACCAGAAAGCTGACTGGGTAGGTGTTCAAGCCTATCACACAACCCCACACAGCTCAGTGCATTTTGTGCCATCTCTGTACGCTGTTTTTGCTTGTAGCCCCTGTATTTCAGCGGTAGCTCTACGTTTTCAAGTGCTGTCAAGCTTGGCAGTAAGTGAAAACCCTGAAAAATAAAACCTATTTCGCTACTACGTACCTGTGCCAGTTTTCTAGCACTTAGACCTGCAGTCTCTTTTCCATTAAGTAGGTATTCTCCCTGTGTCGGTGTGTCTAGGCAACCTAGTAAGTTCATCAGTGTGGATTTCCCAGACCCAGACTTACCCACTATTGCTACTAGCTCACCACTATCTATAGAAAAACTTGCCTTGTATAGTGCCTCTACACTATTCTCACCCACACCGTATATTTTGCTAAGTTCACGCACTTCTATTATTTTACTCATAGCCCCACCCTCGTTCTATCTTTTAACAACAGTTTATCCCATATATACCACTTTATACGGCACACTGCTATTCACCAGTTTTGTTTTTGTGATGTGCTGTGTCTTGTAAGTAATACAAAAAAGCACCTGCTAACTTTTTGTGGTTAATAGGCGCTTGCGTTGTTATTATTTTGATTTTACACATATATGTAGTGAAATTTTCTTGTATTGATTAGTGTTTATACTTCGCTTTTTCGATTTTCCTATTCTGTTTAGAACATCAGCCTTTTTCTTTGTGAAATATGTTGTCATTTTAATGCCGAGATTGTGCTATATGTAGTTTTTATGTAAAAATCTCGTTATTTGCTGTAAAACCCTTGACTAAGTTCCTTTTTTGCTATAAAATTATGTAAGCACTTACAAATGGAGAGGAGATACCATGCAAGAGTATATAAAGATTAATAAAAATGATAACGTTGCGGTGGCTCTATGTGATATGGCAAGTGGCACAACTGCCAGTTTTGATAGTTTCTCAGTGGAGCTTGGTGAGGATATCCCAGCTGGGCACAAGTTCTCGCTGTGTGATATAAAACAGGGTGACAATGTTATTAAATATGGCTATAGCATAGGCGTTGCAACAGTAGATATCGGCGCTGGTTGTCACGTGCATACACACAATATAAAAACAGGGCTTTCCGACATCAATACATATACATACGCACCCAAGCTAGAAGAAGCACCACAGGCTACAGATAGTTTGTGCTTTGATGGATATAAAAGAGTTGATGGCAAGGTGGGCATACGTAACGAAATATGGATAATACCAACTGTAGGCTGTGTGAATAACGTAGCGACCGAGATTGTTAATAGAACCAAGATGCTGCCACGCACAAACACTGGTGACATAGTAGCGTTTCCACATCCATATGGTTGCTCACAAATGGGTGATGACCAAGAAAACACCAAAAAGATACTATCAGACCTTGTAGCGCACCCAAATGCTGGCGCTGTGTTAGTGCTGGGGCTGGGTTGTGAGAACTGCAATATAGACGAGCTAAAAAAAGTAATGGGTGAATATGATGATGATCGTGTTAAGTTTTTGCAGTGCCAAGATCACGAGGACGAGCTAGAAGTTGGTACACAGATAATAGAGGAGCTTATATCTTACACCGAGAAATTCTCTAGAGAGCCTGTAGATGTAAAACACTTGATAGTAGGGCTAAAATGTGGTGGCTCGGATGGTTTTTCAGGCATAACAGCAAACCCAACTGTTGGTAATTTTTCTGACCTGCTAATATCATATGGCGGTGCTACTATATTAACAGAAGTACCAGAGATGTTTGGAGCAGAAACTATACTTATGGATAGGTGCGAGAGTGAAGATACATTTGATAAGACGGTTTCGTTAATCAATAATTTCAAAGAGTATTTTATAAACCATAACCAAACTATCTACGAGAACCCATCTCCCGGCAACAAGAGCGGTGGAATATCCACACTGGAGGACAAAGCACTGGGTTGCACACAAAAGTCTGGCAATGCAACTGTACGTGATGTGCTGGAATATGGTGATAGAGTAACAAAACAGGGGCTGAACCTATTAAGCTCACCAGGTAATGACCTAGTAGCAGCGACTGCACTAGCAGCATCGGGCGCGCATATCGTACTTTTCACCACTGGCAGGGGCACACCTTTTGCCTGTCCTGTACCTACTATGAAAATATCTTCAAACACCACACTTAGCACCAAAAAGAGCAACTGGATAGATTTTGACTGTGGCAAGATGCTCGCTGATAACTCAGATTTATCACAGGAGCTGTTTGACTACGTGCTAGAAATAGCAAATGGCAAGCAGGTAAAATCCGAGATAATGGGCTACCACGATATGGCGATATTCAAACAAGGTGTTACATTATAATATAGAGCAGAATGGAGTGTCATTATGAAAACACTAAGCTATAACACATTAAAAGAGCAAAATTTCGATGGATATTTACTAGAGAATGCACCAGAGCGTATGTTGCAATTTGGCGAGGGTAACTTCTTGCGTGCATTTGTTGACTACTTTGTAGACGAAATGAACGAAAAAGCTGGCTTTAACACAAAAGTAGTTCTGTGCCAGCCTATAGAGCGTGGTCTTTGCGATATGATAAACGAGCAAGACGGACTATATACACTATATCTAAGAGGTTATGAAAATGGCGAGGAAGTAAACAAAAAGCGTGTAATATCCTCTGTTAGCCGTTGTATAGACCCATACAAAAACTATGATAGCCTTATGGAGCTTGCAGAGAAGCCAGAGCTTCGTTTTATCTCTTGCAACACTACAGAGGCTGGTATTGTTTTTGATGATAGCTGTAAATTTACAGACACACCACCATCTAGTTTCCCTGCTAAGCTAACACAGTTTTTGTTCAGGCGCTATACATCACTGGAGAATGCAAAAGGCTTTGTTATACTATCTTGTGAGCTTATAGACAACAACGGTAAGGAGCTAGAGAAATGTGTTTCCCAGTATGCCGAGCTGTGGGATTTGGGCGAGGAATTTACAGCGTGGGTAAAGGCTGAGAATATTTTCTGCTCCACACTTGTGGACAGGATAGTAACAGGCTACCCAGCGACCGAGGCTGAGGAGCTTTGCAAAAATTTGGGTTACAAAGATAACCTGATAGATACTGGTGAGATTTTTGGTTTTTGGGTAATAGAAGGCCCAGAAAAACTAAAAGAGGAGCTACCATTCGAGAAAGCTGGCTTGCCTGTAGTTATTACAGACGACCACACACCATACAAACAGCGTAAGGTGAGGATACTAAATGGTGCACATACTTCCATGGTTTTGGGTGCTTATCTTGCAGGTCTTGATAATGTGCGCAGCTGTATGCAAACAAAAGCAGTGTGCGACTTTATGAACAAGGCTATATATGATGAAATAATACCCACACTTACTCTACCAAAAGACGAGCTTACAGCGTTTGCAAAGTCAGTAGAAGATAGGTTCAACAATCCATTCATTGACCACAAGCTACTGTCAATATCTCTTAATTCTACATCTAAGTGGAAAGCACGTGTACTGCCATCTGTAAAAGAATATGTGCGAATATTTGGTAAGTTACCACAGTGCCTTGTTGCATCTTTTGCGTTCTATATACTGTTTTTCAGGGGTTATAAAATGCAGGACGACTGCCTAGTTGGTAGCAGAAATGGTGAGGACTACAAAATATCTGATGATGGGGAAGTGCTAGAGTTTTTCTATGACAATAAAGATATATCACTACCAGAGCTTGCAGAAAAAGTTTGCAAGAATGTAGCTTTTTGGGGTGAGGATTTGTCCGCTATAGAAGGTTTCTGCCAAACTGTCACCGATGTACTGATAAAATCTGACAATGGTGGTATCGGCGCAGTAATAGAAGCGTGCACTAGCCAGCAATAGTCTTGCTAAGAAGTGTTTTCTAGAAATACAAAAAGTCAGCACCGTTTAAAGTGCTGACTTTTTTGCATAAAATTATTGTTTAGGCAATTCCAAAATCACTTCTGCATCCAAAACCACACAGCAGAGAATATATGCAAACTACCAAATTAAGAACTTGTTGAGATTTGCTGTGCCATAGTACAGGTTGATAGATGATTTGTTGATACTTTTTCGAGTGTAACAATTTTGTTTTTACATTCCTCTGTCTTATAAGGGCATCTATCAATAAACGTACATTTGCCGTCTATAGTGTTTACAGGGCTTGGAATATCTCCATCAAGCTCTATTTTTTTTCTTGCTCTTTGCAGGTCTGGGTCTGGTATTGGTATTGCAGATAGCAGAGCCTGTGTATATGGATGTGTAGATTTTTCATACAGAACATCCGATGTTGTCAGCTCCACAATGCTCCCCAAATACATAACAGCTATCCTGTCGCTAATATATTTAACAAGAGAAAGATTGTGGGAGATGAAGATAAGTGTCAGATTGTACTCTTTTTGCAAGCTTTTTAGCAGATTTACCACTTGTGCTTGTATGGACACATCAAGTGCGCTTGTTGGCTCGTCACATACAATTATCTTTGGGTCAACAGCTAGTGCTCTCGCTATGCCTATACGCTGTCTTTGTCCGCCTGAAAACTCGTGGGGAAATCTATCAGCATGCTCACGCATTAGCCCCACCATTTCCAATAGCTCGTCTATCCTTGCGTTTTGTCTTTGGCGGTCGTTCCCCAGTATTTTATGTGCCAACATACCCTCGCGTACAATCTCTCTTACTGTCATTCTTGGGTTTAATGACGAGTATGGGTCTTGAAATATCATTTGCACTTCTTTGGAGTACATATGGCTTTCTCTACTATTCATCTTGAATATATTTTGCCCCTTATACAGTACTTCACCAGCGGTAGCATCATAAAGTTTTTTTATTGTTCTACCCATTGTGGTCTTTCCACAACCGGACTCACCCACTATCCCCAATGTTTCTCCCTCGTAAATTTCAAAAGAAACTTGATTGAGAGCTTTGAGTGTGTTTTTTCCATCTAGATGAAAATGTTTGCTCAAATTTTTTACTTCAAATAGAACTTTGCTCATAAACTAACACCCCCAACCCATTTTTTCTCTAGTTTCTTTTGCGTTTTCATCAAGCAGAAAACAAGAAGATATATGCCCGTTACCCAAGTCGGTACTTTGTGGGCATTTCATATTGCATATTTTCATAGCATATTTACATCTAACAGCAAACGCACAGCCTTCGCTAGGGTTAAGCGCATTAGGAGGGGAACCCTCGATATAAGAAAGTTCTTCATCTGATAATGCATTTAGCTTAGGCACGGACTCTAACAACCCTTTTGTATATGGATGTGCAGAGTGATAAAAAATCTGTTCAGATGTGCCCACTTCTACTATTTGTCCTGCATACATAACTGCTATTCTATCTGCATTTGCCGCAACCACACCCAAATCATGTGTGATTAAGACAATCGAACAGTCAGTTTCTTTTCTAAGCTTAGCCAAAAGCTCCATGATTTGTGCCTGAATGGTAACATCAAGAGCTGTTGTTGGCTCGTCAGCTATTAACAGCTCTGGTTTGCATGCAAGTGCAATAGCTATCATTATCCTTTGACGCATACCACCGGACAAGTTGTGTATGTGCTGCTTGAACCTTTTTTCTGGGTTGTTAATACCCACTTGCTCCAATAGTTTTAGCGCCTCAGCTTTTGCCTGTTCCACAGATAATTTCTGGTGACGCATAAGACTCTCTGTTATCTGCCTGCCTATACGCATAGTTGGGTTAAGCGCTGTCATTGCATCTTGGAATATAATACCTATTTTAGAGCCACGTATAAGCTGCATTTCTTCGTCAGTACATTTTGTTATATCTTCGCCATCATATACAATGTTACCACTGGATATTATACCCGGTGTTAGTTTCATAATAGTTTGCATTAACACACTTTTGCCACTGCCAGACTCGCCAACCACCGCCAAAACTTCTTTTTTCTGTATAGCAAGGTTTGCATTTCTAACCGCCTTTACTTCGCCATTATATGTATTAAAACTAATACTTAGGTTTGTAATCTCTAACAAATTTTCCATATTGTACCTCCTTTCCTACTTCCTTAGTTTAGGGTCTACAGCATCTCGCAGTCCATCGCCTATTAGCTGTAGTGATAGCATTATCAAGCTTATTATTACAGATGGAATTATCAGCTGATAAGGGTAGTTTCTCATCTCGTTTATACCATTGGATATTAGCTGTCCAAGGCTTGTCAATGGTGCTGCAAGACCTATACCCAAAAAGCTTAGAAACGCCTCTGCAAATATAGCGCTAGGGATAGCCATGGAAAGAGAAACTATAATAATACCCATACAGTTTGGTATTAGATGCTTTATCATTATCATGATAGGTGATGTACCAAGACTTCTTGCAGCCAGTACATAGTCCTCGCTTTTTAGCATAAGTATCTGTCCACGCACCAGCCTTGCCATAGACAACCAGCCAGTTATCGTGAGTGCAAGTATTATAGGTCCCAAGCCAGAGCCTAACACCATCATTATTATGATTACATATATCAGATATGGCACAGCTGCTAGTATATCTATAGTTCTCATAATAAGCATATCTACCCAGCCACCACAATATGCGCTGATACAGCCAATAAGAATGCCCAGAACAGCCTGTACTACTGCGGCTATGAAGCCTATAAGTAGTGAGTATCTTGCACCAACCCATACTCTAGCCCACAAATCTCTACCCAGAGTATCTATGCCAAACCAGTGTTCTGCACTAGGTCCCATAGCCTCTCTATCGCCCGCACCTAGTAGCTCGGATACTAGCTCTACATTTGTTGTTTGGTACTCATATTCCACCATATAAGGGCCGATTATTGCCATTAGTACGATAAAAAACAATATAAAAATACTTACTACCGACACAATATTGCTCTTAAATCTTCTAAAAACATCTCCCCAGTATGATAACTGTGGCTTTGTTATTTCTTCTATTCTCTGGTGGTTTACACCAACATGCTCATATAAAGATTTATCTTCCATTTATTTGCCTCCTATACGTATTCTGGGGTCGACAATTCCATATAAAAGGTCTGTAACAAAATTCATAGTAATTAGGAATGCACCAAAGAATATTGTAAGTCCCATTATCAGTGGATAATCTTGTAAGTTTATAGCCTCTACAAAATAGCTACCAAGTCCTGGTATTGCAAAAACGCTTTCTACCACAAAAGAGCCTGTGAGCAAGGACGCTGTAATAGGCCCTAGCACGGACATTACAGGCAAAAGTGAATTGCGTACCTGATGTGCAAGTAAAATCCTGCTCTTTTTTAGTCCTTTTGACCTTGCTGTTTTTACAAAATCGCTGTCGATAACCTCTAGCATGCTAGTTCTCATAAGCCTAGAGAACATAGCTATAGTAGGTAAGGAGAGTGCTATAGTAGGCAAAATGGTATGTCTAAATGACGTATAACGTGCTACTGGAAAAATAGGGAATACTATGGCGAATGTATACTGTAACATTGATGCCACAACAAAGCTTGGTATGGAAATACCCAGTATAGCTATTATTATGGAGATGTAGTCCAGAGGTTTTTTTCTGTTCTTTGCTGCTATTACGCCCAAGCCAATACCAATCACAGACGCAAAAGTAAGTGCACGTAGACCGATATCAACAGAGTTTGGGAATGCATCCTGTATAATATCCACTACGGGTTTGCCTTTGTAATGAATGGATATACCTAAATCGCCCTGTAGCAGATTTGACATATATATTATGTATTGTTCAAAAACTGACTTATCAAGACCATATATTTCTCTTAGCTGCGCTCTTATATCTTCTGTATATTCGGGGCTGGAAAAAGGGTCGCCAGGTATTAGCTTTATTGCAAAAAACACAACTGTACATAGCACAAACAACGTCAGTATGCTTATTAATATTCTTTTGACTATGTATTTAAGCACAATAATGACCGTGTCATAGCAAGAATAAAATTATTCTTTACTATTACCTTTCTTTTATTTTTATATATCTACAAGCTACCTACAAGTAGATGTAGATAGCTTGTAATGCTAAACTAAACTTTGTCGCCAAAAACAAAATCGTTTTCTGTTCCTGTTGTATTTTTATTTATGTTTGTAAATTCCTCGTTTAGCATCCATGCGCCCCTTGTTGTATATATTGGCATAGTAGGACCGTTGAACAATAGATATTCTTCCATTTCTACAAGTAGCTCAGAGCGTGCATCGCCTGTTGCTTCCCAAGAAGCTTCATAAAGTGCATTGTACTCTTCGCTCTCCCAGCCAAGGAATGGAACAGAGTAGCCACCTGTGCTTGTGTATGAAGATAGGAAAGAAGTTGCATCATCTATATCTGGGCCAAAACCACCAAGAGAGAAGTCGTGTGGGTCTTTATTCATAACAAGTGACCAGAAAGTAGAGCCAGGAACAGCTTTTATCTCAATGTTAATACCGATTTTGGAAGTTACATCTTGTATATATTGTGCAGCCATTTGGTTAGCGTCAGAGTCTGTTACCATTAGCACAAATGTAGGCATTGTTTCTTTTGTGTATCCCAGTGTATCAAGTGCTTTCTGCAAGCTTTCCTCAGCTTTTGCAGTGTCTGCTTTGGTCTGATATGGTGTGTCTATAGTTTGTGAAGATTCACCTTTTGCACCACCGATATATCCTGTAGATGTTTGCGGTACGTATGTGATAGCTGGGCTATATGAACCAGCAAATACAGAGTTTACAAAGTCTTCTCTATCTATAGCATAGGAGAGTGCCTCAACAAAATCTCTGTTTCTTAGAAACTTTGCAGATTCTTCGGAGCTACCCTGTGCAGGTATTTGTAGAAACTGTATACCACCATCTTCGTAGTACACCATGCCACTATCTTCATATTGTGCAAACATAGAGCTTGGTACATCTACCATGTCTATCTCGCCACCCTCGTACATGTTTACCTGTGTCTGTGTGTCTTTTACTGTGTAAATCTCTACTCTGTCAAAGTTTACAGCCTCTGCATTCCAGTAAGTTTCGTTTGGCTCGAATACCATAATATCGTTTGATGTCCACTCCACTAGGTTGAATGGTCCATTAACAACAGTTGGCACGTTTTGATAATATGATTCTTGGTTGCCATTGAACGCATCAATTCTTAGTGGAATCATAACAGGAGAAGCAAGATACTCCATAATAAAAGCAACATCTTTATTTAGTGTAACTTGCAAGGTTTTCTCGTCTATTGCTTCTACCATTAAGTTGCCGTTTTCATCTATGAAATACTCGATGAACTGTGTCATTGGTGTTGCTGTTTGTTGTAACAAACTCCATGCATCTACAAAGTGCTGTGCTGTCACTGGCTCGCCGTCCGACCACTGTGCATCACGCAAATGAAATGTATATACACGACCATCGATGTCCCAAGTTTCAGCTATGCCAGGTACTATTTCTCCATCATATCTGCGTACAAGACCCTCGTAAATTGTAGAAGTTACATTTGTCATGTAATTAGCATTACCTACATGTGTGTCGATTGTTGTTGGCTCTGTAGTTGTTGCAAAACGATAAACTTTTTCCTCGCTATTTGCACCTTCACTACAAGCTGCAACAGAAAACATCATTACTACGGATAGAACTAGTGCTAAAATTCTTTTTGTGATCATTTTGGATATCTCCTATCTTTTTATTATCAAGCCTTATATAGCATAAAACTTTTTACCAATTATAATTTTTCTTGATTGTTAATATACATTTTCTCCAAGCTGTTTTTTAGTATATTTATTACCTCTGCAAATTTATCATCATCATTAATAGCAGCTGTAACTACTCTGATATGTGTACTGTTTTCACCACCATACATAGCACCAGAGGTTATGGCTATTTTTGCATCTTCTTTTACAAAAGCACAAACTTCACTGTTGTTGCCAATGGCAGATACATCTATCCACAAGTAAAAACCAGCTTGTGGCTTGACACATTTAATGAAATCTAGCTTAGTTAAAATATCATACGCGACCATGCTTCTTTCTTCAAAACGTTCACGGTTTCTTTCTATGATTTCGCTATGTTTTAGTGCTTCTATTGCCCCGTGCTGTGCCATAGTATTTGGTGCACCACACACAGCAACTATGTATCTGCCCATTGCAGCAATAAACTTCTCGTTGGATACTATATAGCCTACCCTAAAACCACACATACCATAACCTTTGCTCATAGAGTAGACAGTTACTGTTCGCTTGTGCATATCATCAATAGCTGCAAATGTATTCATCTCATAACCACTGTATACACTATCCTCAAAAGCTTGGTCTACAACCACTATGATATCGTGTTTTGTTACAAAATCTGCAAGCTTAGTTAGCTCTGCCAGTGTGTAGCTACGCCCTGTTGGGTTATTAGGATTTGTTAGTACCAACATTTTTGTTTTTGCTGTTATTGCTTTTTCTAGGTTATCAAAGTTAATAGAAAAATCATCTTTGTTCAGCTCTACCCTAACAGGCACTGCGCCCAAAAGATGTGCATTATTATAGTTGCAAGCATATGATGGCTCAAGTATCAAAATCTCATCACCTGGGCTGATAAATGGCATCATAGCATAGAAAAGACCTGTATCTGCGCCTGGTACAATGACAATTTCCAGTGTGGGGTCAATCTTCATACCGTTGGTTTTTAAGACTTTTTCTGCCGCTGCTACACGCATCTCGGTAAGTCCTATAGGATAACTATAATGTACTGCATTGTTCTCTAGCGAATGTATACAGGCTTTTTTGACATCTTCATCAATTGTTGAGTTTGGGTAAAAAGGGTCTGCCCAGCTCAGCCCGATGATATCGCTGTTATTTGTCTGCGCCCCCCAAACATTAAAACCAGATACTTTCTCAAAAACTTCATTCAAATATTGTTTCATTTTTCCCCCTATATCAAAAGAAGTTCTTTTTGTAGCTCACCTATAACTTGTACTTTACCATTAATTATAGCAACATCTTCTTCTCTAAAAATAAATACTTTTTGCTCGTTCCATTCGGGTACTACTACTCTTACATTTTGCTCCATAGCAAAACAGCTGTTGTCTTTTATTGTGTATACACCATGTGGTGTATCTACTGGAGCACCAAACCTACCAATGGAGGGACCAACCGAGTGCACAGAATGTCCTATTGGGTGGGAATACACCATAGCCTCCATGCCAGATTTTTCAGCTTTTTCTAGGATTTCCGCCCTTGCCTCGTTGCCTGTCATGCCTACTTTTACAGTTTCCATATATATTTTCTGGAACTCATAGCACTGCTTAAAGCCATTCTCTAGTGAAACTGGTGCAGTTTCTTCTCCGTCTTTTCTCACATAAGCCAAGTACTGCATATCAGTATGTAGACCTATATACTCAAAGCCGAAATCTATATGTAGCAAGTCGCCTTTTTCGATTATTTCCTTAGTGTCGCCCATGCCAATCATTGGACTTTGCACACCACATCTCTGCATATCAACATTTGGCCCCCAAGTGCGTATAAGCCCATTTTCTTGGTATTTTTGTAGCATATAGTCTCTTAAATCTAGGTTTGTTGTCGCACCTGGAGTTACAAAGTCGCTGGACATAACATATGTAATAAGCTCTCGTGCAAACTGCGCTGCAACCTCATATACATCTAGCTCGTCCTGTGTTCTGGTTTGAGAAATATCCATAGCCATTAGCTCGGCGTTTATTATCGGCACATCACCACAAATAGACTTAACATCTTCATACAGTGTAACACTTGCGCCACTTAGCTCTGAGAACTCACGTGACATATTTAGTGCTATGTTTTGTGGCTTTTTATCTGCTATTAGTCGTTTTAGCCCATCTATTACCTTTTCATCTTTTTCCAAGAAAGTGCTGTATAGGTCGTTTCCTGCACCTGGGTGTCTTAGGTTTTGGTAGCACGCAAACTCGCCATTTACATTCACAAAAATAAGCGTAGTATTGTTGTTAGTTGGTTCTTTTAGCAAGACTTTCATCAGTGCATCTTCGCCAGATACTATCCACATTTCAGTGCCGTACTCACGCATAAATCTTGGTACAAGAGTTCTTACTTTTTCCTCTACTATTTTACATTTTAGCTCCAGCCTTTTTGCTGCATTCAATAATTCCATAGTCTTACTCCTTTCGCTCTATTATTTTGGTTTGCCCATTAGTTTCTTTGTAGTTAATAAATTCGTCTTTTGTCATTGTTGGTACAAATTCTCTGCACAGTTCCCCGGCGTTTTTTCCACCGTCTTTTAGCGTGTTGTACGCAACAAGAGCAAGAGCCTTTGCAAGCATGACATATCCCAAGTTCTCATCAACAACTTTAAAATCCACTGAATGTGCTGCACCAGAAAATCCACCTGCAAAAACAAGCATAAATGGCATCAGGTTAGTTACATCACCAATATCCGATGATGCTGTTATATGGTTTTGTGTATGCATTATAGGTAGCCCTAGTTTTTCAACAACACTTGTTACAAATTTGGTGTCTTTCATAGGTTTTATAGGGGAGTAGCCTACTTTTGTTTCTATCTCTGCACCAGCACCTGTAGCCACACACGCAGCATTTATACAATCATCAACCTTTTTGTTGATTTTTTCTATAGCCTCCACATTTTTTGCTCTGATAACATAGTCCATTACCACAGTATCTGCAATGGTGGAAGGTGATGTGCCGGCTTTTGTGATACAGCTATGAACACTTACACCATCTTGCTGGTTAAAGGCTTCTCTTTGTATATCTAGCGCTAGCTGTGCGATATTGGCAGCAACTTGTGCATCTATACCCTCGTGAGCTGCATTTGCGGCATGTGCACTCTTGCCCTTAAATGTTACAGTCTTGGTAACAAAGCCATTTGATGAGCTGTTAACTATCAGAAAGCCAGGTGCACCTGTTGCATGTGAGCCAAGCGCGATATCAATATCATCAAACTCACCACGTCTTATCCACTCGTTCTTGCCACCTAGGAACCTGATATCATGCTCGTCTTTTATTTCGTTTAGCCTTTGTGCGTCCACACCTTCTTCGGCAGGAACGCCACAAAATGCTACATTACCACCTAGGCTTTGGCGTATTTCTTCATCACATAGTGCGATAGCTGCACCGAACATCGCTGTTACTTGGTTATGGTGGCCACAAGCGTGTACGCCACCTGTTTCTGCGTTATAGTCTGGGTGCTCTTTGATATCCAGTGCATCTAGCTCGCCTAGAATGCCTATAGTTTTATCTCCATTACCTTTTAGCACAGCTTTTACGCCAGTAACTGCAATACCAGTCTTTGGCTCCAGCCCCAAACCTTTCAGCTTTTCTGTCAATTTACCAGCAGTTCTATATTCCTTGTAGCCTGTTTCGCCATTTGCCCATATATCTCTGCCAAACGATATTATTTCCTCAGAATGTGCATCGATAATGTCGCATATTTTTTGTTCTATTCTATCCATATTATCCCCGTCTTTCTTAATTAAACATAGTAATAACTTTTGCAAGTAGTTTTGCACTGTCTTCTATATCATTAATATTTACCATTTCACAAGGGGAGTGGATATATCGTGTTGGGATTGAGATTGCACCTACAAGTGCACCGCCTTTTGCACGTTGAATAGCAGCAGTATCTGTGCCACCACCAACCAAAATCTCATCTTGTAGTTTAAGCCCTAGTTCCTCACCAGCTTTGTACATCAAGTCAACCACACACTCATTACATATAACAGAGCTATCCATTATTTTCACACAAGCACCATCGCCGAGTTTTACAGGCATTTTATGCTTTGTAGATGGTGTATCACCAGAAAAAGTAACATCTAGTGCCACGCCATAGTCTGGCTGTATATGATAGCTAGCAACAGTTGCCCCGCGTATACCTACTTCCTCCTGTGTGGAGAACACATAATAAACATCATTGTCTGTGGGTAACGCATTCCTTATAGCCATTATCTGTGCAACACATGCAATACGGTCGTCCATATATGGGCCAAAAACAACATCACCTTCCTGCGTATGCTTGTTCGCATATACGGCAAAATCACCAATGGATATTTTCTTTAGTGCATCTTCACGGTCTTTCGCACCGATATCAATGTAAAAATCTTTAATAGCAATTTCTTTTAGCTCTTTACTATCTTCATATGACACAACTCCGCAAACACCATTTTGGAACTTGACAGGGATATTGATGATGTAGTGTGGAGGCAAGCCACCAACAGGTGCAAAGCGAATAAAGCCATTTTCTTCTATGTATCTAACGGCAAAACCGATAGAATCCATATGTGCAGATGTCATGACTTTTTTGCCACTACCTTTTTTGTGAGCTATCAAATTACCTAGATTATCATAATATACTTCGTCAACATAGCTCTTTACTTCATCTTCTATAACTTTAGCTACTGTTTTTTCTCTACCAGACGGCCCGTGTGTACCACAAATTTTTTCTATTAATTCAAACAACATTAACAAACACCCTCTCTCAAATATGCAACTAGCATTTTTTTCATCTCTTTCATATCATCTATATTTGCAACTGATACAGGTGAGTGCAAATATCTAACAGGTAGCGAGAGTGCCAGTGTTCTAACTCCAGCCCTTGTTTTATGTATAACACCACTATCGTTAGCACCTGTTATTGCGGTTTTGTGTTGCCACAGAATATTGTTGTTGTCGGCAACTTGTATGCAGTCTTTTAGCAAATCTTCATCATAAATAGTGCCATAATCCATACAAGTTAGCACCACACCTTTTCCCAGCCAGCAAGCTTTTTGGTTATCCGCTGTGCCAGAAATATCGGCAGCAGATGTCGCCTCTACTATTACAGCGATATCTGGGTTTACACTATATGCACTTGTCATGGCACCTCGCAGTCCCACTTCCTCTTGGGTATTAAACGAAAAGTAAGCATCATATGGCAGATCACTTTTTATAAGCTCTATCAGCATAGCACAGCCAAACCTATCATCAATTGCTTTTGCACGTATTAGGTTATCACCAAAATCAATGCTAGCCATATTAAAAGTACCACAGTCACCTACAGAAAGCTTGCTCTGTGCCTCTGCTTTTGATGATGCACCAATGTCTATGTACATATTTTCGGGCTTTGTGACAGTCTTTCGTTCCTCCAGTGTGGTCATATGTGCAGCTTTTATGCCTATAACACCCAGAACTTCGCCAAAACGTACACGCTTACCTATTATTACCTGTGGGTCCATGCCACCGCAGAAACCAAATTTTATCATACCGTCTTCTGTAAAGCTTTTTACTATAAATCCGATTTCGTCCATATGCGCGCAGAACATTATTTTCTTCTTTGGTGTCTTTGCACCTTTTTTAAATACGATGAGATTACCAATATTGTCAGTCCTTATTTCATCTGCATAACCACGTATTTCGTTTTCTATATACTCAGCAACTTTTTCTTCGCTACCCGACGGGCCGTCCAAGTCACAGAGTTTTTTTACTAATTCTACCAAGTCAAATCCCCCTTTCTAGCTCTTGCTTAATCTTTATATGCTCTTATATATTCATACATTAGTTTTCCTATTGATTTTACAGAGGACAGCTTAATGCTCTCTACTTGTGTGTGCATATATTTGAGCGGTAGCCCTATGAGTGCTACAGGTACACCTTGACGCACCACCTGTATATGCCTTGCGTTAGTACCTGTCATACGTTCTGCTACTTGTATAGCAACCGAAATATCATATGCTTTTGCAGTTCGCATCAGGTCGTCCGTCATTTTTTTATTTATGTTAGGGCCCTTTGTCAGGCTGATATCATTAAAAGAAATAGTATGCAGTGGGTTTGCGTCCGGTGTGTGTGCGTGTGTCACATCAATAGCAATAGCCATATCTGGTCTTACTGCCCACGTTGCTATGGATGCGCCAGGGCCACCACGTTCTTCTGTACCACTAAAAACTGCAACTACATTCATATCAACTTCGCTATCTTTGAGCAGCTCGAATGTATGTATAATAGCTGCCACACAGGCTCTGTCATCTAGACATTTGCTAACTATAATATCTGGAGTAAGGTTAAAGCAATCGCCACCATATACCACCCTAGAGCCAATTCGGACATGCTTTTTTGCTTCTTCTTGTGAATTATATCCGATATCTATTAGCATATCTTTTATTTGCACAGCCTCACCCTTTTTGTTCATCAAATGTGGAGAGACTGTTGCTATTACACCATCTATCACCTTGCCCTTGCCTATAACGAGCACATCTGCCCCTAGCAACAATCGTGGGTCAACGCCACCGATATTGGTAAATTTAAGAAAGCCTTCTTTGGTTATATCTGTTATCAAAAATCCAATTTGGTCTATATGTGCATCTAGCATAATTGTCTTTGCGCCTTCTTTTTTAGAGCGCTTATAAGCAATTACATTCCCGAAAGAATCAATATATCCATCATCTATATAGGGTTTTATTAAGTCCAGTGCCACAGCAGAAGCGTTTTGCTCGTACCCTGACACGCCATGCGCACTGCACAGTTTATCTATAATTTCTTTCATATTCTAGTCCTTTCGTTATTTAAGGCTCACACGAGACGTTCTATTGGTTTACCACTTTAGTTGATTATAGCATTATACAAATATAATGTCAATATATTTGAAATATATTATATATAATAAATCAAATATATTGTAATAATATATATTAAGGCTGTTTTTTGTGTGTTGTAGCACGAATAAATATAATAAAAATATATTTATTACGACACAAAGTATATTGACAATATATTTTAGCTATGATAAAGTGTTACATAAGAAAGTAATAATGAAAGGAAAATATATGAGAGCAAGCGACATCGCATATAAGGCGATAATGGATAAACTATTATTGGGAGAATTTAAGTCTGGTGAAACTATAGAGGAAAAAAAACTACTAGAAGTCCTAAAAACCAGCAAAACCCCACTCAGAGAAGCTTTAGTTCGTCTTACACAGGAGGGGTATGTGGTTAATCCATCGCACCGTGGTATGAGTTTTGTAAATTTAAGTATTTCGGACATGCACTCACTTCTTAACTTGAGAGTAGCACTGATGCCATATCTTGCCTCTAGGTTGGTAGCACAAGTAACTGATGAGCAGATTGATTTTTTGGAGTACTTGATTAATAGCGAAAAGGGCGATGCATTTATATTTGACCACAAGATGCACTGTACACTTAATAGCTTTTCTAATGATAGATATCTTATTGACACGCTAGACAGGCTAGAAAAATTATCTATAATAGCGTTTAGATATTTGTTTTTGTTCCAGCATCATGACATTTCATCTCAGGATATTTACAAACAAAACCTACACCTTGTAAACACTCTTAGACGTAGAAATGTTGAAGAGCTAACCATAGCACTAAAAAAGCATATTCCACAATATATCATACAATATAATTACTAGCGGTTAATACCACGCATTAAGCTCGTGGGCTTTTGTTAAACAAAAGAATATACTTAAGCTAGCCACGCTAAAAAGGTGATGTTGTAAATGGAACCCCATCTGCAACATCACCTTTTTAATATATACATTATATTATTTTATCTTCTTATTTAAATTGAAACTTCTATGGACAAACGAATGTGTTAATACAATTATATTGTAAAAGATGAACAGCAATACACTGTCCATCTCTCTAATCTTACAATTTGTACTAGCAAAATTTACCAACTGCCTAATAAGCAAGACTTTGTTGTTCCTGCTTACTGACGCTATTTTATCTTTATAAATCGCTTAAACCTATTTATTTTACCCTCATTCTCGAGAGCGTCTAGCGCACGATATAGCGACGCCCTGCCAATATTAAGGTCTAGTGCAAGCTGGGTGTAGCTACCTACTGTTACAATGTCGTCCTGCCTGTTTGATGCTATGTATTTTTCCACTGCGTTCTGCACAGATGGCGAAGCAGCATTGTCAACTTTGTCACTAAGAGCATTAATCTTATCTGCTAAAAATTGTATGTAGTTTATAGCTGTTATGGGGATTTCTGCAAAAATACGCTCTAGCAATATAGATGGGATATACGCTACTTGTAGTTTCTCGTTTGCCTTAATTATAGAAACATGTTGGTCTTTTTCACCAAAAAGCCCACCTGTAGTAATGCATTCGCCAACACCCAGTATGTCTAGGTCTAGCGAATCTGTATTAGAAATGAGTACCGACCCATCAAGAACAATACCAAGCGACTTGCAAAAGACGTTCTTGGTAGAAATATGTTCACTAACGGCATACTCGGTATATTCAAAGGTTGCAAGATATGTAGAAATGCGTTCTTTTTCTACTCCTCTAAAAAGAAAAGAGTCGGAAATAATATCCAGTGTATTGTTGTTAATAATAAGAGCTCACCCACTAACGTAAAATGTATGTATTTTGAAAGACAGGTGAATTATATCATCATTACAAAAGATTGTCAAGTTTTTGTCAATATCATATTTTCTACATAATAAGTTCAAAAAAATTCATAATCAGTCTACAAAATTTAGTGATAAAAATGATATAGTATATAAGAATTAAGGTAAATGCAAAGGGGACGATAAATATGGCAAAAAAGTCTAGAGAGTTATTATCGGCAGAGGCACAGCTGAATATGAACAAAAAGCAAAAATTGGAGAACTTTTGGCACTATAATAAATGGTTTGTGATAGGTGGTGTGCTGGGCGTGTTTGTTGTCGGTGCCTTTCTTTCAGAAACACTTTTTGCGACCAAGCCTGACTATAGTATAGGGTACATAACAACTAAGTATATACCATCCGAAATGCTGGATAGCATGGAGCAAGCAATAACATTAAATGCAGACGACAGAAACGGTGATGGAGAAGTACTTGTACATCTAAATTATTATTACCTGAGCCAAAGTCCAGATGTTGACCCCAATACTCTTATGGCAAACACAACAAGACTTGCAGGCGATATATCCGCATATGCACAAATGATATATTTGATTGATAACCCAAATGTGCATGTTGGTTTTGTAGAGGGACTTGTGACAGATAATAATGGCGTACCGCTTTCTATGGACTCACAAACACCGCCAGAGGAATATGGCTATGCACTTAGTGAGATAAGCGCATTTGCAGATATTGAGAGTATAGGTGCAATAGAAGATGTGCGTGTAACCATGATAGACGAAAATCTAGTAAAAGAATACGGCAACGAAGATACGATTGAATATTATGCATCTTCTGCTGCGCTATACGAGAAACTACGTGGATAATAATATAAACTAATATACACAATAACAAGAGCTGTAGGTGAGTATCTATGGCTTTTGTTATACTATTCTAGCTGTATGAAAACTTGACAAATCTACCTAAAATTGATAAACTTATACAGTTAGACAGTAATTGTAAGTTTTCCATGGTTTTTGTCTGTGTAAGACTTACATTTTTTGTATGCGAAGATTATTAAAAAGGGGGATACCTACCAAGATGAAAGCTGCATTAGAAGCTATTAAAGCCACTGCACTTGAACAACTTTCACAGGCTACAGGTTCAAAAGAGCTGGACGAGATGAAAGTAAAATTTTTGGGCAAAAAAGGCGAACTTACTGCGATACTAAAACAAATGGGTAAGCTAACCGCCGAGGAAAGACCAGTTATAGGTCAGCTAGCGAATGAAGTGCGTGAGGAAATAGAAACAGCACTAGCACAGAAACAAAAGAGCCTAAAAGCTGCAGAGATGAACGCTCGTTTGTCACTGGAGTCAATAGACGTTACTATGCCAGGCACAGCGATTACACCTGGACACCGTCACCCACTTAATATAGTGCTTGATGAAATCAAAGAGATATTTATCGGTATGGGATTTGATATAGCCGACGGCCCAGAGGTGGAGCTTGATTATTATAATTTCGAGGCGCTAAACCTGCCAGCAGACCACCCAGCAAGGGATACACAGGACACACTATATATAACAGAAAATATACTACTACGTACACAAACATCACCAGTACAGGTGCGTACTATGGAGCAAAAAAAGCCACCTATACGCATTATTGCACCTGGTCGTGTTTATCGCTCCGACGCTGTTGATGCTACACACTCCCCAGTTTTCCACCAGATAG
Source organism: uncultured Oscillospiraceae bacterium (assembly GCA_964369345.1). Classification (GTDB taxonomy): domain Bacteria; phylum Bacillota; class Clostridia; order Oscillospirales; family Ruminococcaceae; genus Angelakisella. Next base: position 3,829 of record CAYJFF010000044.1, on the reverse strand, counting down.
AAGGCTTGGTTGTGGATAAAGGTATAACAATGTCCGACCTAAAAGGTTGCCTAGAAGCTATTGCAAGGCGTATATATGGCGAAGATGCTGTTGTTCGTTTCCGTCCACATCACTTCCCATTCACAGAGCCATCGGCAGAGGTTGATATTTGTTGTTTCAACTGCGGTGGTGAGGGTTGCCGTATTTGCAAAAATGAGGGCTGGATAGAAATTCTTGGTTGTGGTATGGTACACCCAAAAGTTCTCTCTAATTGTGGTATAGACCCAGAAGAATACAGCGGTTTTGCCTTTGGAATAGGGCTGGAGCGTCTTGTTATGGGTCGCTATAAAATTGATGACATCCGTTTGTTTTATGAGAATGACCTGCGCTTCTTAAAACAATTTTAATTAGGGGGATTAAGTAATGAATTTATCCATGAAATGGCTTAATGAATATGTTAAAACAGATATCCCACCACGCGATTTTTGCGAGGGAATGAGCATTTCTGGCTCAAAAGCAGAGGGATATGCTATAGAGGGTGCAGAAATAAGCGGCGTGGTAGTTGGTAAAGTGCTATCAATGGAGCACCACCCAGACTCTGACCACCTTTGGATTTGCCAAATAGATATCGGCACTGCTACTGTGCAAATAGTAACAGGTGCGCAAAATGTGGCTGTTGGTGACTTTGTTCCTGTTGCTACAGACGGTGCAAAACTACCAGGTGGCATAAAAATAAAAAAAGGCAAACTACGCGGGGTAGAGAGCTGTGGTATGCTGTGTTCACTTGGTGAGCTACAGCTTGCAGTTAGCGATTTCCCATATGCTATAGAGGACGGTATATTTATACTGGGCGATGACTGTGACTGCACTATTGGTGCGGATATACACAGTGCTGTAGGCATAGACGACACAGTGGTAGAGTTTGAGATTACATCAAACAGACCTGACTGCTTGTCCGTGCGTGGGCTTGCGCGCGAGGTAGGTGCGACATTTACACTGCCTATTACACTGCCAACACCAGTTGTTAAGAGCAGTGGTGGCGATGTTAACGAATACCTATCAGTAAGCGTAGAAAACACAGAGCTGTGCTCTAGGTATATGGCTGCTGTCGTAAAAAATGCAAAAATCGAGCCATCACCACGTTGGATGCGTGAGCGTCTACGTGCTAGCGGTGTGCGTGCTATTAATAATTTTGTTGATATAACAAACTACGTTATGCTAGAATTTGGACACCCAATGCATGCGTTTGACCTTAAATATGTTGCTGATAGCAAAATAGTGGTGCGTAACGCAAAAGAGGGCGAAACTATCATCACACTTGATGAAACAGAGCGCGCGCTATCTCCAGAGATGCTTGTAATTGCAGACGGCGAGAAACCATCGGCTGTTGCAGGTGTTATGGGTGGCGACAAGAGCGGTATCGACAATGATACAGAAGTTATAGTTTTCGAGGCTGCTTGTTTCCAAGGTACATCTGTACGCACAACATCCAAGAAACTAGGAATGCGCACAGAGTCATCTGGTCGCTTTGAAAAAGGGCTGGACTCACGCACTTGTGAGCTTGCACTTGCACGTGCTTGCGAGCTTGTAGAGCTACTGGGCGCTGGCGAAGTTGTTAGCGGTGTTATAGATGTGGATAACGACAAAAAAGAGCCTGTAAATGTGCCGTTTGACCCTGATGCTACAAATGTTTTCCTAGGTACAAACATCACACGTGACGAGATGGCAGCACTGCTAAAACCACTGGATATAGAGCTACACGATGGCTACGTAACAGTGCCTACCTACCGTGCAGACCTTGAGCACAAGGCAGATATAGCAGAGGAAGTAGCGCGTATATATGGATATAACAAGATAAGCACTACTGCGCTAGTGGGCGTGGCAGAGGGCAAGCTAACAGCAGAGCAGAAGTTTGCACGTGATGTAACAAACACCATGCTTGCGCTAGGCTGTAGCGAGGCTATAACATATTCATTTATCAGCCCAAAATTCTATGACAAAATGGCAATGCCATCAGATGATAAACTGCGTAATTCTGTAGAAATCCTAAACCCACTGGGCGAGGATACAAGCATTATGCGCACAACAGCTATACCATCTATGCTTGATATTTTGGCACGCAACTACAACAACCGCAACCTAGATGCTACTCTTTTTGAGATAGCAAGAGAATATATACCTACAGAGCAAGGCAAGCTACCTATAGAGCGTAATGTGGTTATGCTTGGTGCATATGGCAAAAACTGTGACTTTTTTACAGTTAAAGGCATAGTAGAGAACTTGCTAGCAAAAGTAGGCGTAGAGAATGCGAGATTTACAGCACAGACAGAAAACCCTACTTTCCACCCTGGTAGATGTGCTACAATAGCAGTAGATGGAAAAGAGATAGGTGTTATAGGTGAGGTGCACCCAATAGTTGTAGAAAACTTTGGGCTAGCACAGCGCACATATATAGCACAGCTTAGCCTAGAGCTGCTTTTTGAGCTTGCTAATACAGATAAAATCTACAAAGCACTGCCAAAATTCCCAGCATCTACACGTGATATCGCTGTTATATGTGAGGACACAATACCAGTTGCAGACATAGCAGATATCATTGTGAGCACAGGTGGCAAGCTACTTGAGCACCTAGAGCTATTTGATGTATATCGTGGTGAGCAAGTTGGCGAGGGCAAGAAATCTGTTGCATATGCACTAACACTACGTGCTGCTGACCGCACACTTACTGTAGAGGAATGTGACAAGATAATGGGTAAAATTATAGTTAATTTAGAGAAAATTGGTGCTAATATAAGAAAGTGATATAATTATTGAAATATGTGCTTGTATTTTTGATAAAAATGAGGTACAATAATTGTATTAAGTAATTTCAATATGGGGGTGTTTTTGTGTCGAGAGATGAACCAACAATTTCCTTTAACATCGCGGATGATAAAGAAAAAGAGCTAAAAGAAGTACTCTTAACAGTATACGACGCATTGCGTCAAAAAGGCTACAATCCTATTAACCAAATAGTGGGTTACATTCTTTCCGAGGACCCAACATATATTACTACGCACAATAATGCTAGGAGTTTAATACGCCATATCGATAGAGATGAATTGCTACAGCTACTTGTAAAATCATACTTAATGAGCGAGTAAATTTATAGTTATTTGGTGACCTACATTATTGTTTAGGTCACCAAATATTTTTCAGTTACGTATCTTGTTATATGCACCAAAAGTGTATATACAAGTTTTAATAGAGCTAAGGAGGTTTTGTAATGTCGGAAAAAAATAGTTTCTTAATGTACAAAGGCAAACCACTTGTAAGAGATGGCAATGATGTTTATTACGGTTTTCCGTTTGAGCCATATGTTGCAATGTTGCATATTATAAATTCGGAAGAGGACAAAGAGCTTGATTTTAGTATTTCTACTAGGGTGAAGGTTATGATGATGTCAACTGATGAGAGTAAAGAGTTACAAGAGCGTGTAATAAAAAACACAGAAAAACAAGGTTTGTTCGAGGCTCTTAATATCGCAAATATCTGGCTGGACCAAGAGCTACGCGCAAAATCTTAATATAAATTTATGGGGCTACTGCTATGGTAGCTCCTTTTTTGTTGCATATAGGTGTTTGCATACCAAAATATTTGTAAAACACTTGACATTTCTTTTGCAAATGTATATAATATTTGTTGTTGCACAAATATGTGCTGCTATGGCTCAGCAGGCAGAGCACGTCCTTGGTAAGGACGAGGTCGTCGGTTCGAATCCGATTAGCAGCTCCAGTCGGGTAGCCCCGACAGGCAATATCGCTCCTACCATTGAGGTGGGGGCGAATTTTTATGCCCGAGAATAAAAAAG
>CAYJFF010000043.1:0-24156 GCA_964369345.1 uncultured Oscillospiraceae bacterium | reverse complement strand
TTGCACACTACCCAAAGGTGGAGTGCCAGCGGCGGCTCGCCGCACCAAAGGTGGAGTGTACACGCTTATTACTCTACGCTATTCTGCCGTCTTTTATTTGTATAACACGCTGTGCGATAGACGCTATCTGTGTATCATGCGTTATTATTATCACTGTGTGCCCACGTGCCTGTAGCTGTAGTAGGATATCCACCACCATAGCGCCAGAAACTGTGTCTAGGTTGCCTGTCGGCTCATCTGCTAGTATTATAGGTGGGCTACCAGCTATCGCACGTGCTATGGCTACTCGCTGCTGTTGACCACCAGAAAGCTGACTGGGTAGGTGTTCAAGCCTATCACACAACCCCACACAGCTCAGTGCATTTTGTGCCATCTCTGTACGCTGTTTTTGCTTGTAGCCCCTGTATTTCAGCGGTAGCTCTACGTTTTCAAGTGCTGTCAAGCTTGGCAGTAAGTGAAAACCCTGAAAAATAAAACCTATTTCGCTACTACGTACCTGTGCCAGTTTTCTAGCACTTAGACCTGCAGTCTCTTTTCCATTAAGTAGGTATTCTCCCTGTGTCGGTGTGTCTAGGCAACCTAGTAAGTTCATCAGTGTGGATTTCCCAGACCCAGACTTACCCACTATTGCTACTAGCTCACCACTATCTATAGAAAAACTTGCCTTGTATAGTGCCTCTACACTATTCTCACCCACACCGTATATTTTGCTAAGTTCACGCACTTCTATTATTTTACTCATAGCCCCACCCTCGTTCTATCTTTTAACAACAGTTTATCCCATATATACCACTTTATACGGCACACTGCTATTCACCAGTTTTGTTTTTGTGATGTGCTGTGTCTTGTAAGTAATACAAAAAAGCACCTGCTAACTTTTTGTGGTTAATAGGCGCTTGCGTTGTTATTATTTTGATTTTACACATATATGTAGTGAAATTTTCTTGTATTGATTAGTGTTTATACTTCGCTTTTTCGATTTTCCTATTCTGTTTAGAACATCAGCCTTTTTCTTTGTGAAATATGTTGTCATTTTAATGCCGAGATTGTGCTATATGTAGTTTTTATGTAAAAATCTCGTTATTTGCTGTAAAACCCTTGACTAAGTTCCTTTTTTGCTATAAAATTATGTAAGCACTTACAAATGGAGAGGAGATACCATGCAAGAGTATATAAAGATTAATAAAAATGATAACGTTGCGGTGGCTCTATGTGATATGGCAAGTGGCACAACTGCCAGTTTTGATAGTTTCTCAGTGGAGCTTGGTGAGGATATCCCAGCTGGGCACAAGTTCTCGCTGTGTGATATAAAACAGGGTGACAATGTTATTAAATATGGCTATAGCATAGGCGTTGCAACAGTAGATATCGGCGCTGGTTGTCACGTGCATACACACAATATAAAAACAGGGCTTTCCGACATCAATACATATACATACGCACCCAAGCTAGAAGAAGCACCACAGGCTACAGATAGTTTGTGCTTTGATGGATATAAAAGAGTTGATGGCAAGGTGGGCATACGTAACGAAATATGGATAATACCAACTGTAGGCTGTGTGAATAACGTAGCGACCGAGATTGTTAATAGAACCAAGATGCTGCCACGCACAAACACTGGTGACATAGTAGCGTTTCCACATCCATATGGTTGCTCACAAATGGGTGATGACCAAGAAAACACCAAAAAGATACTATCAGACCTTGTAGCGCACCCAAATGCTGGCGCTGTGTTAGTGCTGGGGCTGGGTTGTGAGAACTGCAATATAGACGAGCTAAAAAAAGTAATGGGTGAATATGATGATGATCGTGTTAAGTTTTTGCAGTGCCAAGATCACGAGGACGAGCTAGAAGTTGGTACACAGATAATAGAGGAGCTTATATCTTACACCGAGAAATTCTCTAGAGAGCCTGTAGATGTAAAACACTTGATAGTAGGGCTAAAATGTGGTGGCTCGGATGGTTTTTCAGGCATAACAGCAAACCCAACTGTTGGTAATTTTTCTGACCTGCTAATATCATATGGCGGTGCTACTATATTAACAGAAGTACCAGAGATGTTTGGAGCAGAAACTATACTTATGGATAGGTGCGAGAGTGAAGATACATTTGATAAGACGGTTTCGTTAATCAATAATTTCAAAGAGTATTTTATAAACCATAACCAAACTATCTACGAGAACCCATCTCCCGGCAACAAGAGCGGTGGAATATCCACACTGGAGGACAAAGCACTGGGTTGCACACAAAAGTCTGGCAATGCAACTGTACGTGATGTGCTGGAATATGGTGATAGAGTAACAAAACAGGGGCTGAACCTATTAAGCTCACCAGGTAATGACCTAGTAGCAGCGACTGCACTAGCAGCATCGGGCGCGCATATCGTACTTTTCACCACTGGCAGGGGCACACCTTTTGCCTGTCCTGTACCTACTATGAAAATATCTTCAAACACCACACTTAGCACCAAAAAGAGCAACTGGATAGATTTTGACTGTGGCAAGATGCTCGCTGATAACTCAGATTTATCACAGGAGCTGTTTGACTACGTGCTAGAAATAGCAAATGGCAAGCAGGTAAAATCCGAGATAATGGGCTACCACGATATGGCGATATTCAAACAAGGTGTTACATTATAATATAGAGCAGAATGGAGTGTCATTATGAAAACACTAAGCTATAACACATTAAAAGAGCAAAATTTCGATGGATATTTACTAGAGAATGCACCAGAGCGTATGTTGCAATTTGGCGAGGGTAACTTCTTGCGTGCATTTGTTGACTACTTTGTAGACGAAATGAACGAAAAAGCTGGCTTTAACACAAAAGTAGTTCTGTGCCAGCCTATAGAGCGTGGTCTTTGCGATATGATAAACGAGCAAGACGGACTATATACACTATATCTAAGAGGTTATGAAAATGGCGAGGAAGTAAACAAAAAGCGTGTAATATCCTCTGTTAGCCGTTGTATAGACCCATACAAAAACTATGATAGCCTTATGGAGCTTGCAGAGAAGCCAGAGCTTCGTTTTATCTCTTGCAACACTACAGAGGCTGGTATTGTTTTTGATGATAGCTGTAAATTTACAGACACACCACCATCTAGTTTCCCTGCTAAGCTAACACAGTTTTTGTTCAGGCGCTATACATCACTGGAGAATGCAAAAGGCTTTGTTATACTATCTTGTGAGCTTATAGACAACAACGGTAAGGAGCTAGAGAAATGTGTTTCCCAGTATGCCGAGCTGTGGGATTTGGGCGAGGAATTTACAGCGTGGGTAAAGGCTGAGAATATTTTCTGCTCCACACTTGTGGACAGGATAGTAACAGGCTACCCAGCGACCGAGGCTGAGGAGCTTTGCAAAAATTTGGGTTACAAAGATAACCTGATAGATACTGGTGAGATTTTTGGTTTTTGGGTAATAGAAGGCCCAGAAAAACTAAAAGAGGAGCTACCATTCGAGAAAGCTGGCTTGCCTGTAGTTATTACAGACGACCACACACCATACAAACAGCGTAAGGTGAGGATACTAAATGGTGCACATACTTCCATGGTTTTGGGTGCTTATCTTGCAGGTCTTGATAATGTGCGCAGCTGTATGCAAACAAAAGCAGTGTGCGACTTTATGAACAAGGCTATATATGATGAAATAATACCCACACTTACTCTACCAAAAGACGAGCTTACAGCGTTTGCAAAGTCAGTAGAAGATAGGTTCAACAATCCATTCATTGACCACAAGCTACTGTCAATATCTCTTAATTCTACATCTAAGTGGAAAGCACGTGTACTGCCATCTGTAAAAGAATATGTGCGAATATTTGGTAAGTTACCACAGTGCCTTGTTGCATCTTTTGCGTTCTATATACTGTTTTTCAGGGGTTATAAAATGCAGGACGACTGCCTAGTTGGTAGCAGAAATGGTGAGGACTACAAAATATCTGATGATGGGGAAGTGCTAGAGTTTTTCTATGACAATAAAGATATATCACTACCAGAGCTTGCAGAAAAAGTTTGCAAGAATGTAGCTTTTTGGGGTGAGGATTTGTCCGCTATAGAAGGTTTCTGCCAAACTGTCACCGATGTACTGATAAAATCTGACAATGGTGGTATCGGCGCAGTAATAGAAGCGTGCACTAGCCAGCAATAGTCTTGCTAAGAAGTGTTTTCTAGAAATACAAAAAGTCAGCACCGTTTAAAGTGCTGACTTTTTTGCATAAAATTATTGTTTAGGCAATTCCAAAATCACTTCTGCATCCAAAACCACACAGCAGAGAATATATGCAAACTACCAAATTAAGAACTTGTTGAGATTTGCTGTGCCATAGTACAGGTTGATAGATGATTTGTTGATACTTTTTCGAGTGTAACAATTTTGTTTTTACATTCCTCTGTCTTATAAGGGCATCTATCAATAAACGTACATTTGCCGTCTATAGTGTTTACAGGGCTTGGAATATCTCCATCAAGCTCTATTTTTTTTCTTGCTCTTTGCAGGTCTGGGTCTGGTATTGGTATTGCAGATAGCAGAGCCTGTGTATATGGATGTGTAGATTTTTCATACAGAACATCCGATGTTGTCAGCTCCACAATGCTCCCCAAATACATAACAGCTATCCTGTCGCTAATATATTTAACAAGAGAAAGATTGTGGGAGATGAAGATAAGTGTCAGATTGTACTCTTTTTGCAAGCTTTTTAGCAGATTTACCACTTGTGCTTGTATGGACACATCAAGTGCGCTTGTTGGCTCGTCACATACAATTATCTTTGGGTCAACAGCTAGTGCTCTCGCTATGCCTATACGCTGTCTTTGTCCGCCTGAAAACTCGTGGGGAAATCTATCAGCATGCTCACGCATTAGCCCCACCATTTCCAATAGCTCGTCTATCCTTGCGTTTTGTCTTTGGCGGTCGTTCCCCAGTATTTTATGTGCCAACATACCCTCGCGTACAATCTCTCTTACTGTCATTCTTGGGTTTAATGACGAGTATGGGTCTTGAAATATCATTTGCACTTCTTTGGAGTACATATGGCTTTCTCTACTATTCATCTTGAATATATTTTGCCCCTTATACAGTACTTCACCAGCGGTAGCATCATAAAGTTTTTTTATTGTTCTACCCATTGTGGTCTTTCCACAACCGGACTCACCCACTATCCCCAATGTTTCTCCCTCGTAAATTTCAAAAGAAACTTGATTGAGAGCTTTGAGTGTGTTTTTTCCATCTAGATGAAAATGTTTGCTCAAATTTTTTACTTCAAATAGAACTTTGCTCATAAACTAACACCCCCAACCCATTTTTTCTCTAGTTTCTTTTGCGTTTTCATCAAGCAGAAAACAAGAAGATATATGCCCGTTACCCAAGTCGGTACTTTGTGGGCATTTCATATTGCATATTTTCATAGCATATTTACATCTAACAGCAAACGCACAGCCTTCGCTAGGGTTAAGCGCATTAGGAGGGGAACCCTCGATATAAGAAAGTTCTTCATCTGATAATGCATTTAGCTTAGGCACGGACTCTAACAACCCTTTTGTATATGGATGTGCAGAGTGATAAAAAATCTGTTCAGATGTGCCCACTTCTACTATTTGTCCTGCATACATAACTGCTATTCTATCTGCATTTGCCGCAACCACACCCAAATCATGTGTGATTAAGACAATCGAACAGTCAGTTTCTTTTCTAAGCTTAGCCAAAAGCTCCATGATTTGTGCCTGAATGGTAACATCAAGAGCTGTTGTTGGCTCGTCAGCTATTAACAGCTCTGGTTTGCATGCAAGTGCAATAGCTATCATTATCCTTTGACGCATACCACCGGACAAGTTGTGTATGTGCTGCTTGAACCTTTTTTCTGGGTTGTTAATACCCACTTGCTCCAATAGTTTTAGCGCCTCAGCTTTTGCCTGTTCCACAGATAATTTCTGGTGACGCATAAGACTCTCTGTTATCTGCCTGCCTATACGCATAGTTGGGTTAAGCGCTGTCATTGCATCTTGGAATATAATACCTATTTTAGAGCCACGTATAAGCTGCATTTCTTCGTCAGTACATTTTGTTATATCTTCGCCATCATATACAATGTTACCACTGGATATTATACCCGGTGTTAGTTTCATAATAGTTTGCATTAACACACTTTTGCCACTGCCAGACTCGCCAACCACCGCCAAAACTTCTTTTTTCTGTATAGCAAGGTTTGCATTTCTAACCGCCTTTACTTCGCCATTATATGTATTAAAACTAATACTTAGGTTTGTAATCTCTAACAAATTTTCCATATTGTACCTCCTTTCCTACTTCCTTAGTTTAGGGTCTACAGCATCTCGCAGTCCATCGCCTATTAGCTGTAGTGATAGCATTATCAAGCTTATTATTACAGATGGAATTATCAGCTGATAAGGGTAGTTTCTCATCTCGTTTATACCATTGGATATTAGCTGTCCAAGGCTTGTCAATGGTGCTGCAAGACCTATACCCAAAAAGCTTAGAAACGCCTCTGCAAATATAGCGCTAGGGATAGCCATGGAAAGAGAAACTATAATAATACCCATACAGTTTGGTATTAGATGCTTTATCATTATCATGATAGGTGATGTACCAAGACTTCTTGCAGCCAGTACATAGTCCTCGCTTTTTAGCATAAGTATCTGTCCACGCACCAGCCTTGCCATAGACAACCAGCCAGTTATCGTGAGTGCAAGTATTATAGGTCCCAAGCCAGAGCCTAACACCATCATTATTATGATTACATATATCAGATATGGCACAGCTGCTAGTATATCTATAGTTCTCATAATAAGCATATCTACCCAGCCACCACAATATGCGCTGATACAGCCAATAAGAATGCCCAGAACAGCCTGTACTACTGCGGCTATGAAGCCTATAAGTAGTGAGTATCTTGCACCAACCCATACTCTAGCCCACAAATCTCTACCCAGAGTATCTATGCCAAACCAGTGTTCTGCACTAGGTCCCATAGCCTCTCTATCGCCCGCACCTAGTAGCTCGGATACTAGCTCTACATTTGTTGTTTGGTACTCATATTCCACCATATAAGGGCCGATTATTGCCATTAGTACGATAAAAAACAATATAAAAATACTTACTACCGACACAATATTGCTCTTAAATCTTCTAAAAACATCTCCCCAGTATGATAACTGTGGCTTTGTTATTTCTTCTATTCTCTGGTGGTTTACACCAACATGCTCATATAAAGATTTATCTTCCATTTATTTGCCTCCTATACGTATTCTGGGGTCGACAATTCCATATAAAAGGTCTGTAACAAAATTCATAGTAATTAGGAATGCACCAAAGAATATTGTAAGTCCCATTATCAGTGGATAATCTTGTAAGTTTATAGCCTCTACAAAATAGCTACCAAGTCCTGGTATTGCAAAAACGCTTTCTACCACAAAAGAGCCTGTGAGCAAGGACGCTGTAATAGGCCCTAGCACGGACATTACAGGCAAAAGTGAATTGCGTACCTGATGTGCAAGTAAAATCCTGCTCTTTTTTAGTCCTTTTGACCTTGCTGTTTTTACAAAATCGCTGTCGATAACCTCTAGCATGCTAGTTCTCATAAGCCTAGAGAACATAGCTATAGTAGGTAAGGAGAGTGCTATAGTAGGCAAAATGGTATGTCTAAATGACGTATAACGTGCTACTGGAAAAATAGGGAATACTATGGCGAATGTATACTGTAACATTGATGCCACAACAAAGCTTGGTATGGAAATACCCAGTATAGCTATTATTATGGAGATGTAGTCCAGAGGTTTTTTTCTGTTCTTTGCTGCTATTACGCCCAAGCCAATACCAATCACAGACGCAAAAGTAAGTGCACGTAGACCGATATCAACAGAGTTTGGGAATGCATCCTGTATAATATCCACTACGGGTTTGCCTTTGTAATGAATGGATATACCTAAATCGCCCTGTAGCAGATTTGACATATATATTATGTATTGTTCAAAAACTGACTTATCAAGACCATATATTTCTCTTAGCTGCGCTCTTATATCTTCTGTATATTCGGGGCTGGAAAAAGGGTCGCCAGGTATTAGCTTTATTGCAAAAAACACAACTGTACATAGCACAAACAACGTCAGTATGCTTATTAATATTCTTTTGACTATGTATTTAAGCACAATAATGACCGTGTCATAGCAAGAATAAAATTATTCTTTACTATTACCTTTCTTTTATTTTTATATATCTACAAGCTACCTACAAGTAGATGTAGATAGCTTGTAATGCTAAACTAAACTTTGTCGCCAAAAACAAAATCGTTTTCTGTTCCTGTTGTATTTTTATTTATGTTTGTAAATTCCTCGTTTAGCATCCATGCGCCCCTTGTTGTATATATTGGCATAGTAGGACCGTTGAACAATAGATATTCTTCCATTTCTACAAGTAGCTCAGAGCGTGCATCGCCTGTTGCTTCCCAAGAAGCTTCATAAAGTGCATTGTACTCTTCGCTCTCCCAGCCAAGGAATGGAACAGAGTAGCCACCTGTGCTTGTGTATGAAGATAGGAAAGAAGTTGCATCATCTATATCTGGGCCAAAACCACCAAGAGAGAAGTCGTGTGGGTCTTTATTCATAACAAGTGACCAGAAAGTAGAGCCAGGAACAGCTTTTATCTCAATGTTAATACCGATTTTGGAAGTTACATCTTGTATATATTGTGCAGCCATTTGGTTAGCGTCAGAGTCTGTTACCATTAGCACAAATGTAGGCATTGTTTCTTTTGTGTATCCCAGTGTATCAAGTGCTTTCTGCAAGCTTTCCTCAGCTTTTGCAGTGTCTGCTTTGGTCTGATATGGTGTGTCTATAGTTTGTGAAGATTCACCTTTTGCACCACCGATATATCCTGTAGATGTTTGCGGTACGTATGTGATAGCTGGGCTATATGAACCAGCAAATACAGAGTTTACAAAGTCTTCTCTATCTATAGCATAGGAGAGTGCCTCAACAAAATCTCTGTTTCTTAGAAACTTTGCAGATTCTTCGGAGCTACCCTGTGCAGGTATTTGTAGAAACTGTATACCACCATCTTCGTAGTACACCATGCCACTATCTTCATATTGTGCAAACATAGAGCTTGGTACATCTACCATGTCTATCTCGCCACCCTCGTACATGTTTACCTGTGTCTGTGTGTCTTTTACTGTGTAAATCTCTACTCTGTCAAAGTTTACAGCCTCTGCATTCCAGTAAGTTTCGTTTGGCTCGAATACCATAATATCGTTTGATGTCCACTCCACTAGGTTGAATGGTCCATTAACAACAGTTGGCACGTTTTGATAATATGATTCTTGGTTGCCATTGAACGCATCAATTCTTAGTGGAATCATAACAGGAGAAGCAAGATACTCCATAATAAAAGCAACATCTTTATTTAGTGTAACTTGCAAGGTTTTCTCGTCTATTGCTTCTACCATTAAGTTGCCGTTTTCATCTATGAAATACTCGATGAACTGTGTCATTGGTGTTGCTGTTTGTTGTAACAAACTCCATGCATCTACAAAGTGCTGTGCTGTCACTGGCTCGCCGTCCGACCACTGTGCATCACGCAAATGAAATGTATATACACGACCATCGATGTCCCAAGTTTCAGCTATGCCAGGTACTATTTCTCCATCATATCTGCGTACAAGACCCTCGTAAATTGTAGAAGTTACATTTGTCATGTAATTAGCATTACCTACATGTGTGTCGATTGTTGTTGGCTCTGTAGTTGTTGCAAAACGATAAACTTTTTCCTCGCTATTTGCACCTTCACTACAAGCTGCAACAGAAAACATCATTACTACGGATAGAACTAGTGCTAAAATTCTTTTTGTGATCATTTTGGATATCTCCTATCTTTTTATTATCAAGCCTTATATAGCATAAAACTTTTTACCAATTATAATTTTTCTTGATTGTTAATATACATTTTCTCCAAGCTGTTTTTTAGTATATTTATTACCTCTGCAAATTTATCATCATCATTAATAGCAGCTGTAACTACTCTGATATGTGTACTGTTTTCACCACCATACATAGCACCAGAGGTTATGGCTATTTTTGCATCTTCTTTTACAAAAGCACAAACTTCACTGTTGTTGCCAATGGCAGATACATCTATCCACAAGTAAAAACCAGCTTGTGGCTTGACACATTTAATGAAATCTAGCTTAGTTAAAATATCATACGCGACCATGCTTCTTTCTTCAAAACGTTCACGGTTTCTTTCTATGATTTCGCTATGTTTTAGTGCTTCTATTGCCCCGTGCTGTGCCATAGTATTTGGTGCACCACACACAGCAACTATGTATCTGCCCATTGCAGCAATAAACTTCTCGTTGGATACTATATAGCCTACCCTAAAACCACACATACCATAACCTTTGCTCATAGAGTAGACAGTTACTGTTCGCTTGTGCATATCATCAATAGCTGCAAATGTATTCATCTCATAACCACTGTATACACTATCCTCAAAAGCTTGGTCTACAACCACTATGATATCGTGTTTTGTTACAAAATCTGCAAGCTTAGTTAGCTCTGCCAGTGTGTAGCTACGCCCTGTTGGGTTATTAGGATTTGTTAGTACCAACATTTTTGTTTTTGCTGTTATTGCTTTTTCTAGGTTATCAAAGTTAATAGAAAAATCATCTTTGTTCAGCTCTACCCTAACAGGCACTGCGCCCAAAAGATGTGCATTATTATAGTTGCAAGCATATGATGGCTCAAGTATCAAAATCTCATCACCTGGGCTGATAAATGGCATCATAGCATAGAAAAGACCTGTATCTGCGCCTGGTACAATGACAATTTCCAGTGTGGGGTCAATCTTCATACCGTTGGTTTTTAAGACTTTTTCTGCCGCTGCTACACGCATCTCGGTAAGTCCTATAGGATAACTATAATGTACTGCATTGTTCTCTAGCGAATGTATACAGGCTTTTTTGACATCTTCATCAATTGTTGAGTTTGGGTAAAAAGGGTCTGCCCAGCTCAGCCCGATGATATCGCTGTTATTTGTCTGCGCCCCCCAAACATTAAAACCAGATACTTTCTCAAAAACTTCATTCAAATATTGTTTCATTTTTCCCCCTATATCAAAAGAAGTTCTTTTTGTAGCTCACCTATAACTTGTACTTTACCATTAATTATAGCAACATCTTCTTCTCTAAAAATAAATACTTTTTGCTCGTTCCATTCGGGTACTACTACTCTTACATTTTGCTCCATAGCAAAACAGCTGTTGTCTTTTATTGTGTATACACCATGTGGTGTATCTACTGGAGCACCAAACCTACCAATGGAGGGACCAACCGAGTGCACAGAATGTCCTATTGGGTGGGAATACACCATAGCCTCCATGCCAGATTTTTCAGCTTTTTCTAGGATTTCCGCCCTTGCCTCGTTGCCTGTCATGCCTACTTTTACAGTTTCCATATATATTTTCTGGAACTCATAGCACTGCTTAAAGCCATTCTCTAGTGAAACTGGTGCAGTTTCTTCTCCGTCTTTTCTCACATAAGCCAAGTACTGCATATCAGTATGTAGACCTATATACTCAAAGCCGAAATCTATATGTAGCAAGTCGCCTTTTTCGATTATTTCCTTAGTGTCGCCCATGCCAATCATTGGACTTTGCACACCACATCTCTGCATATCAACATTTGGCCCCCAAGTGCGTATAAGCCCATTTTCTTGGTATTTTTGTAGCATATAGTCTCTTAAATCTAGGTTTGTTGTCGCACCTGGAGTTACAAAGTCGCTGGACATAACATATGTAATAAGCTCTCGTGCAAACTGCGCTGCAACCTCATATACATCTAGCTCGTCCTGTGTTCTGGTTTGAGAAATATCCATAGCCATTAGCTCGGCGTTTATTATCGGCACATCACCACAAATAGACTTAACATCTTCATACAGTGTAACACTTGCGCCACTTAGCTCTGAGAACTCACGTGACATATTTAGTGCTATGTTTTGTGGCTTTTTATCTGCTATTAGTCGTTTTAGCCCATCTATTACCTTTTCATCTTTTTCCAAGAAAGTGCTGTATAGGTCGTTTCCTGCACCTGGGTGTCTTAGGTTTTGGTAGCACGCAAACTCGCCATTTACATTCACAAAAATAAGCGTAGTATTGTTGTTAGTTGGTTCTTTTAGCAAGACTTTCATCAGTGCATCTTCGCCAGATACTATCCACATTTCAGTGCCGTACTCACGCATAAATCTTGGTACAAGAGTTCTTACTTTTTCCTCTACTATTTTACATTTTAGCTCCAGCCTTTTTGCTGCATTCAATAATTCCATAGTCTTACTCCTTTCGCTCTATTATTTTGGTTTGCCCATTAGTTTCTTTGTAGTTAATAAATTCGTCTTTTGTCATTGTTGGTACAAATTCTCTGCACAGTTCCCCGGCGTTTTTTCCACCGTCTTTTAGCGTGTTGTACGCAACAAGAGCAAGAGCCTTTGCAAGCATGACATATCCCAAGTTCTCATCAACAACTTTAAAATCCACTGAATGTGCTGCACCAGAAAATCCACCTGCAAAAACAAGCATAAATGGCATCAGGTTAGTTACATCACCAATATCCGATGATGCTGTTATATGGTTTTGTGTATGCATTATAGGTAGCCCTAGTTTTTCAACAACACTTGTTACAAATTTGGTGTCTTTCATAGGTTTTATAGGGGAGTAGCCTACTTTTGTTTCTATCTCTGCACCAGCACCTGTAGCCACACACGCAGCATTTATACAATCATCAACCTTTTTGTTGATTTTTTCTATAGCCTCCACATTTTTTGCTCTGATAACATAGTCCATTACCACAGTATCTGCAATGGTGGAAGGTGATGTGCCGGCTTTTGTGATACAGCTATGAACACTTACACCATCTTGCTGGTTAAAGGCTTCTCTTTGTATATCTAGCGCTAGCTGTGCGATATTGGCAGCAACTTGTGCATCTATACCCTCGTGAGCTGCATTTGCGGCATGTGCACTCTTGCCCTTAAATGTTACAGTCTTGGTAACAAAGCCATTTGATGAGCTGTTAACTATCAGAAAGCCAGGTGCACCTGTTGCATGTGAGCCAAGCGCGATATCAATATCATCAAACTCACCACGTCTTATCCACTCGTTCTTGCCACCTAGGAACCTGATATCATGCTCGTCTTTTATTTCGTTTAGCCTTTGTGCGTCCACACCTTCTTCGGCAGGAACGCCACAAAATGCTACATTACCACCTAGGCTTTGGCGTATTTCTTCATCACATAGTGCGATAGCTGCACCGAACATCGCTGTTACTTGGTTATGGTGGCCACAAGCGTGTACGCCACCTGTTTCTGCGTTATAGTCTGGGTGCTCTTTGATATCCAGTGCATCTAGCTCGCCTAGAATGCCTATAGTTTTATCTCCATTACCTTTTAGCACAGCTTTTACGCCAGTAACTGCAATACCAGTCTTTGGCTCCAGCCCCAAACCTTTCAGCTTTTCTGTCAATTTACCAGCAGTTCTATATTCCTTGTAGCCTGTTTCGCCATTTGCCCATATATCTCTGCCAAACGATATTATTTCCTCAGAATGTGCATCGATAATGTCGCATATTTTTTGTTCTATTCTATCCATATTATCCCCGTCTTTCTTAATTAAACATAGTAATAACTTTTGCAAGTAGTTTTGCACTGTCTTCTATATCATTAATATTTACCATTTCACAAGGGGAGTGGATATATCGTGTTGGGATTGAGATTGCACCTACAAGTGCACCGCCTTTTGCACGTTGAATAGCAGCAGTATCTGTGCCACCACCAACCAAAATCTCATCTTGTAGTTTAAGCCCTAGTTCCTCACCAGCTTTGTACATCAAGTCAACCACACACTCATTACATATAACAGAGCTATCCATTATTTTCACACAAGCACCATCGCCGAGTTTTACAGGCATTTTATGCTTTGTAGATGGTGTATCACCAGAAAAAGTAACATCTAGTGCCACGCCATAGTCTGGCTGTATATGATAGCTAGCAACAGTTGCCCCGCGTATACCTACTTCCTCCTGTGTGGAGAACACATAATAAACATCATTGTCTGTGGGTAACGCATTCCTTATAGCCATTATCTGTGCAACACATGCAATACGGTCGTCCATATATGGGCCAAAAACAACATCACCTTCCTGCGTATGCTTGTTCGCATATACGGCAAAATCACCAATGGATATTTTCTTTAGTGCATCTTCACGGTCTTTCGCACCGATATCAATGTAAAAATCTTTAATAGCAATTTCTTTTAGCTCTTTACTATCTTCATATGACACAACTCCGCAAACACCATTTTGGAACTTGACAGGGATATTGATGATGTAGTGTGGAGGCAAGCCACCAACAGGTGCAAAGCGAATAAAGCCATTTTCTTCTATGTATCTAACGGCAAAACCGATAGAATCCATATGTGCAGATGTCATGACTTTTTTGCCACTACCTTTTTTGTGAGCTATCAAATTACCTAGATTATCATAATATACTTCGTCAACATAGCTCTTTACTTCATCTTCTATAACTTTAGCTACTGTTTTTTCTCTACCAGACGGCCCGTGTGTACCACAAATTTTTTCTATTAATTCAAACAACATTAACAAACACCCTCTCTCAAATATGCAACTAGCATTTTTTTCATCTCTTTCATATCATCTATATTTGCAACTGATACAGGTGAGTGCAAATATCTAACAGGTAGCGAGAGTGCCAGTGTTCTAACTCCAGCCCTTGTTTTATGTATAACACCACTATCGTTAGCACCTGTTATTGCGGTTTTGTGTTGCCACAGAATATTGTTGTTGTCGGCAACTTGTATGCAGTCTTTTAGCAAATCTTCATCATAAATAGTGCCATAATCCATACAAGTTAGCACCACACCTTTTCCCAGCCAGCAAGCTTTTTGGTTATCCGCTGTGCCAGAAATATCGGCAGCAGATGTCGCCTCTACTATTACAGCGATATCTGGGTTTACACTATATGCACTTGTCATGGCACCTCGCAGTCCCACTTCCTCTTGGGTATTAAACGAAAAGTAAGCATCATATGGCAGATCACTTTTTATAAGCTCTATCAGCATAGCACAGCCAAACCTATCATCAATTGCTTTTGCACGTATTAGGTTATCACCAAAATCAATGCTAGCCATATTAAAAGTACCACAGTCACCTACAGAAAGCTTGCTCTGTGCCTCTGCTTTTGATGATGCACCAATGTCTATGTACATATTTTCGGGCTTTGTGACAGTCTTTCGTTCCTCCAGTGTGGTCATATGTGCAGCTTTTATGCCTATAACACCCAGAACTTCGCCAAAACGTACACGCTTACCTATTATTACCTGTGGGTCCATGCCACCGCAGAAACCAAATTTTATCATACCGTCTTCTGTAAAGCTTTTTACTATAAATCCGATTTCGTCCATATGCGCGCAGAACATTATTTTCTTCTTTGGTGTCTTTGCACCTTTTTTAAATACGATGAGATTACCAATATTGTCAGTCCTTATTTCATCTGCATAACCACGTATTTCGTTTTCTATATACTCAGCAACTTTTTCTTCGCTACCCGACGGGCCGTCCAAGTCACAGAGTTTTTTTACTAATTCTACCAAGTCAAATCCCCCTTTCTAGCTCTTGCTTAATCTTTATATGCTCTTATATATTCATACATTAGTTTTCCTATTGATTTTACAGAGGACAGCTTAATGCTCTCTACTTGTGTGTGCATATATTTGAGCGGTAGCCCTATGAGTGCTACAGGTACACCTTGACGCACCACCTGTATATGCCTTGCGTTAGTACCTGTCATACGTTCTGCTACTTGTATAGCAACCGAAATATCATATGCTTTTGCAGTTCGCATCAGGTCGTCCGTCATTTTTTTATTTATGTTAGGGCCCTTTGTCAGGCTGATATCATTAAAAGAAATAGTATGCAGTGGGTTTGCGTCCGGTGTGTGTGCGTGTGTCACATCAATAGCAATAGCCATATCTGGTCTTACTGCCCACGTTGCTATGGATGCGCCAGGGCCACCACGTTCTTCTGTACCACTAAAAACTGCAACTACATTCATATCAACTTCGCTATCTTTGAGCAGCTCGAATGTATGTATAATAGCTGCCACACAGGCTCTGTCATCTAGACATTTGCTAACTATAATATCTGGAGTAAGGTTAAAGCAATCGCCACCATATACCACCCTAGAGCCAATTCGGACATGCTTTTTTGCTTCTTCTTGTGAATTATATCCGATATCTATTAGCATATCTTTTATTTGCACAGCCTCACCCTTTTTGTTCATCAAATGTGGAGAGACTGTTGCTATTACACCATCTATCACCTTGCCCTTGCCTATAACGAGCACATCTGCCCCTAGCAACAATCGTGGGTCAACGCCACCGATATTGGTAAATTTAAGAAAGCCTTCTTTGGTTATATCTGTTATCAAAAATCCAATTTGGTCTATATGTGCATCTAGCATAATTGTCTTTGCGCCTTCTTTTTTAGAGCGCTTATAAGCAATTACATTCCCGAAAGAATCAATATATCCATCATCTATATAGGGTTTTATTAAGTCCAGTGCCACAGCAGAAGCGTTTTGCTCGTACCCTGACACGCCATGCGCACTGCACAGTTTATCTATAATTTCTTTCATATTCTAGTCCTTTCGTTATTTAAGGCTCACACGAGACGTTCTATTGGTTTACCACTTTAGTTGATTATAGCATTATACAAATATAATGTCAATATATTTGAAATATATTATATATAATAAATCAAATATATTGTAATAATATATATTAAGGCTGTTTTTTGTGTGTTGTAGCACGAATAAATATAATAAAAATATATTTATTACGACACAAAGTATATTGACAATATATTTTAGCTATGATAAAGTGTTACATAAGAAAGTAATAATGAAAGGAAAATATATGAGAGCAAGCGACATCGCATATAAGGCGATAATGGATAAACTATTATTGGGAGAATTTAAGTCTGGTGAAACTATAGAGGAAAAAAAACTACTAGAAGTCCTAAAAACCAGCAAAACCCCACTCAGAGAAGCTTTAGTTCGTCTTACACAGGAGGGGTATGTGGTTAATCCATCGCACCGTGGTATGAGTTTTGTAAATTTAAGTATTTCGGACATGCACTCACTTCTTAACTTGAGAGTAGCACTGATGCCATATCTTGCCTCTAGGTTGGTAGCACAAGTAACTGATGAGCAGATTGATTTTTTGGAGTACTTGATTAATAGCGAAAAGGGCGATGCATTTATATTTGACCACAAGATGCACTGTACACTTAATAGCTTTTCTAATGATAGATATCTTATTGACACGCTAGACAGGCTAGAAAAATTATCTATAATAGCGTTTAGATATTTGTTTTTGTTCCAGCATCATGACATTTCATCTCAGGATATTTACAAACAAAACCTACACCTTGTAAACACTCTTAGACGTAGAAATGTTGAAGAGCTAACCATAGCACTAAAAAAGCATATTCCACAATATATCATACAATATAATTACTAGCGGTTAATACCACGCATTAAGCTCGTGGGCTTTTGTTAAACAAAAGAATATACTTAAGCTAGCCACGCTAAAAAGGTGATGTTGTAAATGGAACCCCATCTGCAACATCACCTTTTTAATATATACATTATATTATTTTATCTTCTTATTTAAATTGAAACTTCTATGGACAAACGAATGTGTTAATACAATTATATTGTAAAAGATGAACAGCAATACACTGTCCATCTCTCTAATCTTACAATTTGTACTAGCAAAATTTACCAACTGCCTAATAAGCAAGACTTTGTTGTTCCTGCTTACTGACGCTATTTTATCTTTATAAATCGCTTAAACCTATTTATTTTACCCTCATTCTCGAGAGCGTCTAGCGCACGATATAGCGACGCCCTGCCAATATTAAGGTCTAGTGCAAGCTGGGTGTAGCTACCTACTGTTACAATGTCGTCCTGCCTGTTTGATGCTATGTATTTTTCCACTGCGTTCTGCACAGATGGCGAAGCAGCATTGTCAACTTTGTCACTAAGAGCATTAATCTTATCTGCTAAAAATTGTATGTAGTTTATAGCTGTTATGGGGATTTCTGCAAAAATACGCTCTAGCAATATAGATGGGATATACGCTACTTGTAGTTTCTCGTTTGCCTTAATTATAGAAACATGTTGGTCTTTTTCACCAAAAAGCCCACCTGTAGTAATGCATTCGCCAACACCCAGTATGTCTAGGTCTAGCGAATCTGTATTAGAAATGAGTACCGACCCATCAAGAACAATACCAAGCGACTTGCAAAAGACGTTCTTGGTAGAAATATGTTCACTAACGGCATACTCGGTATATTCAAAGGTTGCAAGATATGTAGAAATGCGTTCTTTTTCTACTCCTCTAAAAAGAAAAGAGTCGGAAATAATATCCAGTGTATTGTTGTTAATAATAAGAGCTCACCCACTAACGTAAAATGTATGTATTTTGAAAGACAGGTGAATTATATCATCATTACAAAAGATTGTCAAGTTTTTGTCAATATCATATTTTCTACATAATAAGTTCAAAAAAATTCATAATCAGTCTACAAAATTTAGTGATAAAAATGATATAGTATATAAGAATTAAGGTAAATGCAAAGGGGACGATAAATATGGCAAAAAAGTCTAGAGAGTTATTATCGGCAGAGGCACAGCTGAATATGAACAAAAAGCAAAAATTGGAGAACTTTTGGCACTATAATAAATGGTTTGTGATAGGTGGTGTGCTGGGCGTGTTTGTTGTCGGTGCCTTTCTTTCAGAAACACTTTTTGCGACCAAGCCTGACTATAGTATAGGGTACATAACAACTAAGTATATACCATCCGAAATGCTGGATAGCATGGAGCAAGCAATAACATTAAATGCAGACGACAGAAACGGTGATGGAGAAGTACTTGTACATCTAAATTATTATTACCTGAGCCAAAGTCCAGATGTTGACCCCAATACTCTTATGGCAAACACAACAAGACTTGCAGGCGATATATCCGCATATGCACAAATGATATATTTGATTGATAACCCAAATGTGCATGTTGGTTTTGTAGAGGGACTTGTGACAGATAATAATGGCGTACCGCTTTCTATGGACTCACAAACACCGCCAGAGGAATATGGCTATGCACTTAGTGAGATAAGCGCATTTGCAGATATTGAGAGTATAGGTGCAATAGAAGATGTGCGTGTAACCATGATAGACGAAAATCTAGTAAAAGAATACGGCAACGAAGATACGATTGAATATTATGCATCTTCTGCTGCGCTATACGAGAAACTACGTGGATAATAATATAAACTAATATACACAATAACAAGAGCTGTAGGTGAGTATCTATGGCTTTTGTTATACTATTCTAGCTGTATGAAAACTTGACAAATCTACCTAAAATTGATAAACTTATACAGTTAGACAGTAATTGTAAGTTTTCCATGGTTTTTGTCTGTGTAAGACTTACATTTTTTGTATGCGAAGATTATTAAAAAGGGGGATACCTACCAAGATGAAAGCTGCATTAGAAGCTATTAAAGCCACTGCACTTGAACAACTTTCACAGGCTACAGGTTCAAAAGAGCTGGACGAGATGAAAGTAAAATTTTTGGGCAAAAAAGGCGAACTTACTGCGATACTAAAACAAATGGGTAAGCTAACCGCCGAGGAAAGACCAGTTATAGGTCAGCTAGCGAATGAAGTGCGTGAGGAAATAGAAACAGCACTAGCACAGAAACAAAAGAGCCTAAAAGCTGCAGAGATGAACGCTCGTTTGTCACTGGAGTCAATAGACGTTACTATGCCAGGCACAGCGATTACACCTGGACACCGTCACCCACTTAATATAGTGCTTGATGAAATCAAAGAGATATTTATCGGTATGGGATTTGATATAGCCGACGGCCCAGAGGTGGAGCTTGATTATTATAATTTCGAGGCGCTAAACCTGCCAGCAGACCACCCAGCAAGGGATACACAGGACACACTATATATAACAGAAAATATACTACTACGTACACAAACATCACCAGTACAGGTGCGTACTATGGAGCAAAAAAAGCCACCTATACGCATTATTGCACCTGGTCGTGTTTATCGCTCCGACGCTGTTGATGCTACACACTCCCCAGTTTTCCACCAGATAGAAGGCTTGGTTGTGGATAAAGGTATAACAATGTCCGACCTAAAAGGTTGCCTAGAAGCTATTGCAAGGCGTATATATGGCGAAGATGCTGTTGTTCGTTTCCGTCCACATCACTTCCCATTCACAGAGCCATCGGCAGAGGTTGATATTTGTTGTTTCAACTGCGGTGGTGAGGGTTGCCGTATTTGCAAAAATGAGGGCTGGATAGAAATTCTTGGTTGTGGTATGGTACACCCAAAAGTTCTCTCTAATTGTGGTATAGACCCAGAAGAATACAGCGGTTTTGCCTTTGGAATAGGGCTGGAGCGTCTTGTTATGGGTCGCTATAAAATTGATGACATCCGTTTGTTTTATGAGAATGACCTGCGCTTCTTAAAACAATTTTAATTAGGGGGATTAAGTAATGAATTTATCCATGAAATGGCTTAATGAATATGTTAAAACAGATATCCCACCACGCGATTTTTGCGAGGGAATGAGCATTTCTGGCTCAAAAGCAGAGGGATATGCTATAGAGGGTGCAGAAATAAGCGGCGTGGTAGTTGGTAAAGTGCTATCAATGGAGCACCACCCAGACTCTGACCACCTTTGGATTTGCCAAATAGATATCGGCACTGCTACTGTGCAAATAGTAACAGGTGCGCAAAATGTGGCTGTTGGTGACTTTGTTCCTGTTGCTACAGACGGTGCAAAACTACCAGGTGGCATAAAAATAAAAAAAGGCAAACTACGCGGGGTAGAGAGCTGTGGTATGCTGTGTTCACTTGGTGAGCTACAGCTTGCAGTTAGCGATTTCCCATATGCTATAGAGGACGGTATATTTATACTGGGCGATGACTGTGACTGCACTATTGGTGCGGATATACACAGTGCTGTAGGCATAGACGACACAGTGGTAGAGTTTGAGATTACATCAAACAGACCTGACTGCTTGTCCGTGCGTGGGCTTGCGCGCGAGGTAGGTGCGACATTTACACTGCCTATTACACTGCCAACACCAGTTGTTAAGAGCAGTGGTGGCGATGTTAACGAATACCTATCAGTAAGCGTAGAAAACACAGAGCTGTGCTCTAGGTATATGGCTGCTGTCGTAAAAAATGCAAAAATCGAGCCATCACCACGTTGGATGCGTGAGCGTCTACGTGCTAGCGGTGTGCGTGCTATTAATAATTTTGTTGATATAACAAACTACGTTATGCTAGAATTTGGACACCCAATGCATGCGTTTGACCTTAAATATGTTGCTGATAGCAAAATAGTGGTGCGTAACGCAAAAGAGGGCGAAACTATCATCACACTTGATGAAACAGAGCGCGCGCTATCTCCAGAGATGCTTGTAATTGCAGACGGCGAGAAACCATCGGCTGTTGCAGGTGTTATGGGTGGCGACAAGAGCGGTATCGACAATGATACAGAAGTTATAGTTTTCGAGGCTGCTTGTTTCCAAGGTACATCTGTACGCACAACATCCAAGAAACTAGGAATGCGCACAGAGTCATCTGGTCGCTTTGAAAAAGGGCTGGACTCACGCACTTGTGAGCTTGCACTTGCACGTGCTTGCGAGCTTGTAGAGCTACTGGGCGCTGGCGAAGTTGTTAGCGGTGTTATAGATGTGGATAACGACAAAAAAGAGCCTGTAAATGTGCCGTTTGACCCTGATGCTACAAATGTTTTCCTAGGTACAAACATCACACGTGACGAGATGGCAGCACTGCTAAAACCACTGGATATAGAGCTACACGATGGCTACGTAACAGTGCCTACCTACCGTGCAGACCTTGAGCACAAGGCAGATATAGCAGAGGAAGTAGCGCGTATATATGGATATAACAAGATAAGCACTACTGCGCTAGTGGGCGTGGCAGAGGGCAAGCTAACAGCAGAGCAGAAGTTTGCACGTGATGTAACAAACACCATGCTTGCGCTAGGCTGTAGCGAGGCTATAACATATTCATTTATCAGCCCAAAATTCTATGACAAAATGGCAATGCCATCAGATGATAAACTGCGTAATTCTGTAGAAATCCTAAACCCACTGGGCGAGGATACAAGCATTATGCGCACAACAGCTATACCATCTATGCTTGATATTTTGGCACGCAACTACAACAACCGCAACCTAGATGCTACTCTTTTTGAGATAGCAAGAGAATATATACCTACAGAGCAAGGCAAGCTACCTATAGAGCGTAATGTGGTTATGCTTGGTGCATATGGCAAAAACTGTGACTTTTTTACAGTTAAAGGCATAGTAGAGAACTTGCTAGCAAAAGTAGGCGTAGAGAATGCGAGATTTACAGCACAGACAGAAAACCCTACTTTCCACCCTGGTAGATGTGCTACAATAGCAGTAGATGGAAAAGAGATAGGTGTTATAGGTGAGGTGCACCCAATAGTTGTAGAAAACTTTGGGCTAGCACAGCGCACATATATAGCACAGCTTAGCCTAGAGCTGCTTTTTGAGCTTGCTAATACAGATAAAATCTACAAAGCACTGCCAAAATTCCCAGCATCTACACGTGATATCGCTGTTATATGTGAGGACACAATACCAGTTGCAGACATAGCAGATATCATTGTGAGCACAGGTGGCAAGCTACTTGAGCACCTAGAGCTATTTGATGTATATCGTGGTGAGCAAGTTGGCGAGGGCAAGAAATCTGTTGCATATGCACTAACACTACGTGCTGCTGACCGCACACTTACTGTAGAGGAATGTGACAAGATAATGGGTAAAATTATAGTTAATTTAGAGAAAATTGGTGCTAATATAAGAAAGTGATATAATTATTGAAATATGTGCTTGTATTTTTGATAAAAATGAGGTACAATAATTGTATTAAGTAATTTCAATATGGGGGTGTTTTTGTGTCGAGAGATGAACCAACAATTTCCTTTAACATCGCGGATGATAAAGAAAAAGAGCTAAAAGAAGTACTCTTAACAGTATACGACGCATTGCGTCAAAAAGGCTACAATCCTATTAACCAAATAGTGGGTTACATTCTTTCCGAGGACCCAACATATATTACTACGCACAATAATGCTAGGAGTTTAATACGCCATATCGATAGAGATGAATTGCTACAGCTACTTGTAAAATCATACTTAATGAGCGAGTAAATTTATAGTTATTTGGTGACCTACATTATTGTTTAGGTCACCAAATATTTTTCAGTTACGTATCTTGTTATATGCACCAAAAGTGTATATACAAGTTTTAATAGAGCTAAGGAGGTTTTGTAATGTCGGAAAAAAATAGTTTCTTAATGTACAAAGGCAAACCACTTGTAAGAGATGGCAATGATGTTTATTACGGTTTTCCGTTTGAGCCATATGTTGCAATGTTGCATATTATAAATTCGGAAGAGGACAAAGAGCTTGATTTTAGTATTTCTACTAGGGTGAAGGTTATGATGATGTCAACTGATGAGAGTAAAGAGTTACAAGAGCGTGTAATAAAAAACACAGAAAAACAAGGTTTGTTCGAGGCTCTTAATATCGCAAATATCTGGCTGGACCAAGAGCTACGCGCAAAATCTTAATATAAATTTATGGGGCTACTGCTATGGTAGCTCCTTTTTTGTTGCATATAGGTGTTTGCATACCAAAATATTTGTAAAACACTTGACATTTCTTTTGCAAATGTATATAATATTTGTTGTTGCACAAATATGTGCTGCTATGGCTCAGCAGGCAGAGCACGTCCTTGGTAAGGACGAGGTCGTCGGTTCGAATCCGATTAGCAGCTCCAGTCGGGTAGCCCCGACAGGCAATATCGCTCCTACCATTGAGGTGGGGGCGAATTTTTATGCCCGAGACTAAAAAAGCGAGATAACAAAGTCGCTAGGTCGGGTAGCCCCGACAGGCAATATCGCTCCTACCATTGAGGTGGGGGCGAATTT
>CAYJFF010000042.1:0-24407 GCA_964369345.1 uncultured Oscillospiraceae bacterium | reverse complement strand
CCATAACATAAAGGAGCAGCAATGATAAAAGTATTTATAGTAGACGACCATAAATCTGTGTTAGATGCCTTTAGTAGTATAATAGATACACAGGCAGATATGGAATTTATAGGTAGTACCACAAATGTAAATGCAGTAGCACAGCTCTGCAAAGACCTTGCACCAGATGTGCTACTAACAGATATATCAATGGAGGACAACACCAGTGGTATAGCACTTACCGAGAATTTAAAAGCATTGTATCCAGATATAAAAATAATTGTGATGTCAGGCTTTGATGAAATATCATATATCCCAGGCGCAAAAAATGCAGGCGCAGATGCTTTCTTGTCAAAATCGCGCCCTATAGACGAGTTTATAGCTATGATAAGAGCAGTGGTAAAAGGCGAGGGTAGCTTCCCAGAACCTATACAGATACCCACAGCCAGTGGCGAATCCCCATTTACTGATAGGGAGCTAGAGGTTTTGCGTCTACTCTGCCAGTCATTTAGTAGGAAAGAAATAGCAGACGAGATGGGCATAGCACTGGGTACAGTAAAAAGACATATGGAAAATATGCTACTAAAATCTGGCTGTAAAAATGCTATGGAGCTTGTCGTGCATGTTGTCGGCAACGGCTGGATTTCCGCAAAATAATATCACTCTATCTCTATAAACTCTTTTATAGTCTGCATACATAAGTCTGTAGATGCCATTTCATCCGCACACCTTTTCAGCTCACTTTTTATCAGCTTTTCACTCCTTATATCTTGCTTGTATTTTATTTGATGTTCAAGGCTTGCCCACGAGTCCTGAGATATCGTCCTCAGTTGCATTTCAACTGGTATTTTTTCAGTTTCGCTCAGCCTTACTTCTACAATAATATGGTAGCTCCTATATCCGTTAGGTTTGGGGCTGGATATATAGTCTTTTATACACAGCACATTGTACTTGGTAGCTATAAGCCCCGACAGGTCATAGATATCACCTATAAATTTACATATCAACCGCACACCCACCATGTCAAACAGCTGCTCTTTTGCGTTTTCTAGTGTACAGGGAAACTCTAGCTTGTCCAGCTTTTTTTGTACACTCTTATATTTTTTTATCCTGCATTTTGTGTGTTCTATGCAGTGTCTGTCCTCGTTTATTATCTCTGTGAAACTTACAACATCTTGCATGGCTTGGCACAGGCTTATGTAGTATTCACCATAGAAATCCATATCTGTTTCTATCTTCAAGCTATGTTTACCTCCTAATCGTAACTTTATACCTTGATTATACACAGCCTACCTTAAACCAACTTTAATTTTACACAATAGCTTAATCAAATATTACACGTATTTTTTGTTTGTTTTTCACATTTTACCGTTATAAATAGATATTTTTTTAACAATCTAGTGTGTAGTATTATATTAAATGCACAAAAAACTAAATATGCAACAGTTTTTGCTGTTCCCTTTGCTTATATTTTTTTTATTGCTCATTTTGTTGGTGACAAAGGCATTTTTATGTAGTATAATCAGTTGGTAAAAAATACTATATATGAAAGCGAAAGGGAACAATATGTCAAACTCTCATTCTAACAGCAATGTAACTATCGTTCAGTCCAACTTTGCAAATCCATCGGCACTTGGTCTTTTCGGCCTTGCTATGGTAACACTGGTAGCATCTTCACAAAAACTAGGTATAACAGACGGCACTTCTCTTATCATTCCATGGGCTCTGTTTTTGGGCGCTGCAGCACAAATCTACGCTTCTATAGTGGATATGAAACTAAACAACACTTTCGGCGCAACAGCTTTTGGCGCATATGGCTTTTTCTGGTTTGCAGTTGCATCTACTTGGCTAACACAAAACGGTGTCTTTGGCGAAACAATGCAGCAATCAGCAGACATAAAACAGCTAGGTTTTGCTTTTCTTGGCTACCTAATATTCACACTGTTTATGACAGTCGGTGCAATGGCAACAAACAAGGTTTTGTTTATCATTTTTGTTCTTATCGACTTCCTGTTCTTGGGACTATCACTAAGCACACTGGGCATAATGGAACATACAATGCACATGATAGCAGCATATGCAGAACTACTTATAGCACTTGTTTCTTTCTATGGCTGTGCAGCTAATGTACTTAATAGTCAGCACAATAAAACTATACTGCCACTTGGCAAGCCTTTCGCAATATTCAAATAATATCCCAAAAACGCTGTCTTTTTTAGGGCAGTGTTTTTTTGTCGTAAATGGTGTTGACAAACAAAAAAAAGCGTGATATTATATATTTGTAAACAGAATATAGTCGTTTTATCAAGAGTGGTGGAGGGAACAGACCCTTTGAAACCCAGCAACCTGCTATGGCAAGGTGCTAAATTCTGCGGAGTAATCCGAGAGATGAAAGTTTTTTGCACTCGGATTTTCGGGTGCTTTTTTGTTTTATCTGCACATTTTGTTTAAACGACCATAGTATGAGAAAATGTTAGCCGTGACAGCACGGTAGAATGGAGTATTATTATGGCAAAGAAAAGAAGTTATTTATTTACAAGTGAATCCGTTACCGAAGGACATCCAGACAAAATCTGTGACCAAATATCTGACGGTATACTGGACGCACTACTAACAACTGACCCCATGGCACGTGTAGCGTGTGAAACCACAGTAACAACAGGTAGCATATCTATCATGGGTGAGGTAACCACAAATGCATGGGTGGACTGCAACGAAATCGCACGTAATATAGTAAAAGAAATAGGCTATGACAGAGCAAAGTATGGCTTTGATGGCGATAGCTGTGCTTTTTCTTCTTCACTGCATAGCCAGTCACCTGATATCGCAATGGGTGTGGATAAATCCAAAGAAGCAAAAGATGGCGCAGCAGACGAGAACGACAACGGTGCTGGTGACCAAGGCATGATGTTTGGATATGCTTGTATAGACACACCAGAGATGATGCCAATGCCTATAGCACTTGCGCATCGCCTAGCGCGCAAACTAACAGAAGTAAGAAAAGATGGCACATTGCCATACCTGCGCCCAGATGGAAAAACACAGGTTACTGTACGCTATGAAGATGACAAGCCTGTAGAGGTAACAACAGTTGTTGTTTCTAGCCAGCACAGCCCAGATGTTACACTTGAGCAAATAGAGCGTGATATTATCGAGCATGTTATAAAACCTATAGTACCTGCTGAGCTTATCCAAAACGCAAGATTTTTGGTAAACCCAACTGGTAGGTTTGTAATAGGTGGTCCGCATGGCGATAGTGGCCTAACAGGACGCAAAATCATAGTTGACACATATGGTGGCTGGGGTAGACATGGCGGTGGCGCATTCTCTGGTAAGGACCCCACAAAAGTAGACAGAAGTGCTGCTTATGCTGCTAGATATGTTGCTAAAAATATAGTTGCTGCTGGTCTTGCAGAGCACTGCGAAGTTCAGCTTGCATATGCTATAGGTGTTGCTGCACCTGTTTCTGTCAATGTTAATACATTTGGCACTGCAACAGTGGACGAAGAAAAAATCGAGCTTGCAGTTAATAAAGTATTTGACTTGCGACCATCTGCTATTATAAGAGATTTGGGACTTCGCAAACCAATTTACCGCCAACTAGCTGCATATGGCCATGTTGGTAGAACAGACCTTGACCTATCTTGGGAGAAAACAGATAAGGTGGAGGCGCTAAAGGCGGCACTATAATACAGAGCACAAATAGTATAAAACACCAACTAAAACAGGCTTGTGTAAGTAATTTGCACAAGTCTGTCTTTTTTGTTACAAAAAACACTTGTAATAGTCATAGTGTTGTTGATATAATATATATAAGTATACTACTTTGATATCGGCTAAAATTTCTTGTCAAAATGGAGGTAATTATGAAGTACTTATCTATAAGACATTTAGATTTTTGGAGTTCTCACTATAAGCTGGACACGAGCACTGCCAGCAAATGTGTAGAAGTGTGGATATATGATGATGTAGAGGCAACACAGTGTTTTTTGGGACTGAATATAGGCACGACAACTCACCTAAAACAATGGCTAGATGATGAGCTAAGAAAACTAGATGACGACCATGCAGATATTGGACTGCACCAAAAGCTATTGCATTACTATAATAAACTAAAACTGGGTGAGGCATATTTCTTTATATCACACCTATATTTCAACGAGTATACACCAGATATTGATACTTGTAATTCTTTGAGAGGCATAAAAACAGCCAGTATACTAGAAATAACAGCACCACCACAGCCACCATACTGCGTTAATATATACATAGATGAGGACATCATAAATTCAAAAGAAACTCTGCTTAGGTACCTAGCAAAGATATTTGATGAGCTGGGTATCCCACAGACGGAATTTGCGTTTATCAATGAGCCATCGAAAGAATATGTAGAGAAACATGGCGCCTAGTATCCCCACAAAATCATCCCTGCAATAAAGGAGAGTGTCAATATGAAATATCTTCAGATGCTGGATTTGTTCTACTGGTTTTACGTATATGAGTATTGCCAAGATAGGCCGACCTCTGTTGCACTAGCTGTTAGTGACTACAAGCGCACAGATGCCAGTGCATTTGTTATGAATATCTGCACACTTGCAAGTGCCGAAAAATATATAGAAGAAAACAACCTGCATGGTGAGAAACTCATAGCTTTTAATAAATATTGCAAAGAGCTAGAGAGCGGAGATGCCGACTATTTTATTGCAAAGCTCGGCTACGCAAACAGCCATCTGCATATAAAAAAGTACAACGAGCTACTGCGTGATAATAACCAAACTATTTTTGATGTACTATCAGAAGTTCTCACGCCAACAACTGCTACTATCTTTGTAGATGATATAGATTTATACAACCCCACTACACTATTGCGCTTTGTGAAATGGCTACATAGAGAGCTGTTTTTGTATGAATATGATTTTGAATTTGCTGATATGCCAGGTGCAAAGAAAGCTTATGACGACTATAACACCGCTATAGCAGATGGATATATTACACAGGAGCAAACTGGCTAGGCACTAATAAACAGCGTCGAATATATAAAATAGGCTTTGATGAAATTTTAGTTTCATCAAAGCCTATTAGTTTATGTTTTAGCCTGCTTTATTTCCTCTTTATTGACGTACATCTTTTTATCTATAACTTTAAAGTGTTCATCAAACTCTGCTTTTGTCCTGCCAACAAACTCACCATATCCGCAAGCCACAGAAAACTTTTGTGTGTTGTTTTTGTTTGCTTCCTCCACTTTGCTTACAAGACCGCTTATCAGACCTTCTACCTGCTCGCCGTCCAAGCCACTTAGTATTGCAACAAACTCATCTCCGCCTATCCTAAACACTTTGCCATATTTAGAAAAAGTATCGGACAATATGCGATATGCAGACCTAATTGCATTATCACCCTCTATATGTCCCAGAGAGTCGTTTATAACTTTTAGGTTATTCATATCAAATATCAAGCACCAAAATCTTTTCACTGGTGGGTTTGGTGACTTATCATCAAATATATCCAGCAATTCTTCGTGGTATGCTGTTGCGTTATATCCGCCTGTTAGTACATCTTTGAAAGAGTGTTCAAGTAGCATACTCCTCAAATTATCTACAACATTTGCTATAAGACCAATCTCGTCGTTGGTGAACAGCTCTTGTGGTATTGGTGTTCTCATATTATTTGCCTGAGAAATATTAGACACCGAGTTTTCTAGGGATATCAGGCTAGTGCTGACTTCATTTGCAAAAGCACGTATAAGTGCAAACACTAATATTGCCGCTATCAAATTGGTTGCAATAACAGTAACAAATACTATCAGCACCGTTTCATCATTGTTATCCATAGCTTCTGCCATCAGCGCTTTTTCTTCTATCAAGAATGTGTCTATACTACCAAAAAAAGCATTCGCTATTGGGGTAACTCTCGTGAGTGCGTCCAGTGCCTCTGCATAGTCTCCGCCTTGTATCTGAATATCAGAAGATAGTATCATGCTGTCTTTGTAGATATTTTTTTGCTGTATTATCGCCTCAAAAGTATCAAGTTTATCACCAGATAGCCTTTCCGTAAAACTGTCCATTTGGTCATCTAGCAAATCAAAAGCTACAATATACTCATCATATAACACCATCTGCTGCTCTGGGTCATCACTAAGCAGTATATCCCTACCCAAAACACGACAAGTGTACATAGTGCGTATTATTTCATTTAGCCTCTCTGTATTCTCTACATTCTTTGTAAAAATAACCTGTGACATACTATTTAGTGTGTATACAGAAACAATAGAAATTATTCCTACTACAAGTGTCAAAAGCAAAATTATAACTTGAGTGGGAACGAATTTCATTCTTATAGGCGCATCTTTCAGCCATTTTCTATAAAATTTTAACACCTATAACCCTCCTCTATGATTGTATCTTACTGTATAATTGTATCACAAATATAATACAAATACAATAGATTTATGATAGCCAACTACCTACTTTCGGTAAAAATTAATTAACTTTGCGAATAAAATAATATTTTTAACAAAAACTGTATATGATACTAATATGGTAGGAGAGAAAAATATATGAAAAAATATACAAGTTCACCCAAAAACAGTTCTGATGATGATGACGAGGAAGACGATGAAGAAATAATAGCACGTGCGATGATTGATGAGTATGGTGCTGTAACATCTGGTGATGGTGACCGCAAAATACATTGTCTTACTATCATAGGGCAGGTGGAGGGACACTACATCTTGCCTGCACAGAATAAGAGCACCAAGTATGAGCATGTTATACCACAGCTAGTAGCTATAGAGCAAGATGAATCCATACAAGGTTTGCTAATTTTGCTAAACACTGTGGGAGGTGATGTAGAGGCGGGACTTGCAATAGCAGAGCTAGTATCTGGTATGCACACACCAACTGTTTCGCTGGTGCTAGGTGGTGGCCACTCAATTGGTGTACCACTTGCTGTTAGCTCGGATTACTCGTTCATAGCACCAACAGCTACTATGACCGTGCACCCCGTGCGTATGAATGGCGTTATGCTTGGCGTTCCACAAACGCTGTCATACTTTGATAAAATGCAGGAACGCATAACTAACTTTGTTTCTCAAAACAGCAAGATAAGCCCCACACGTTTCAAGGAACTAATGATGACTAGTGGTGAGCTAGTTATGGATATTGGTACTGTGCTAGACGGTGAAACTGCTGTACGAGAAGGGCTAATAGACAGCCTAGGCGGTATACACGAGGCTATAGCAAAGCTATACGAATATATAGATAATAGCGAGAAGAAGAAATCACAGGAAGATAGCAAAAGACACCAAGCACGCAAAAAAACTACTACAAAGAGCACAACAGCTAGAAAGCGTACAAAAAAAGACAGCTAGAGCGATATTATAGTAAAGGAGGCTTACAAATGCTTTTTCATTCGATAGTCCCACGTGAGGCACTGTATCAGCCACAGACTATGCAAGCCAGTTGCTGTAAGAAATGCAGATATGGCTATGTGGAGGGGCGTGTATCCGATGGTAAATTTACAATAGATAGGGTAATATCCACAGACCCACAGGCATACCTAGACCCCACATTTTCCCCCGGTATGCAGTTGATGGATAGTACAACTTTTTAAGAAACTATCATCTTGTAACAAAATAACACTATTTTCCCTTTGACATAAACTTGCTTTTGTTGTAAAATTAAATGTAAATGTTATGAACCACAAATATATGTCACCCGTGTATACAGCGACAAAATACGGGTGACAACAATCGGAGGAAACCTACATATGACTATAGGCAGTGCGATATTCCAAGGCTTGCTACAAGGCCTTACAGAGTTTTTGCCCGTTTCTAGCTCGGGGCATCTATCTATCTACCAGTACTTTACAGGGATAAACTCAGAGCAATCTGTTATTTTTTCTATAATGCTACACTTCGGTACATTGCTAGCAGTTTTTATCGCCTTTTGGGGCACGATAACCAAGCTATTTATAGAAGTTTTTTCTATAATAGGGGATTTTTTTACAGGCAAGCTAAAAAAACGTCCACCCACAGAGTACCGCAAAATGATATATATGCTCTTTATCTCCTGTGTTCCACTGCTTGCTATTATCCCCATACAGGACTTTATAGGTGGTATAAGTGCAGATAACGGCATTATAACAGAGGGTGTATGTTTTCTTATTACAGCTACCTTGCTACTACTCGCTGATAGCGTTGTTAAGGGCAAAAAAACTGCCACAAAGATGTCAGTGCGTGACTCTGCAACTATCGGCTGTGCACAGCTACTAGCTACTCTGCCTGGCGTTTCTCGCTCTGGCTCTACCATTGCCTCTGCATTGGTGCTGGGCTACAAGCGTGAATATGCCGTTTCTTACTCTTTTATACTGGGTATACCTGCTATCTTCGCTGCTGGTATGCTACAGGTATTTGACGTTCTTGATGACACATCTGTGCTAGCAAACTTCGACTGGACAGCGGCACTGATAGGCACTGCTGTTGCTGCTATATCTGGCTTTTTTGCTATAAAGATGGTTACATATGTCGTTAAGACAAACAAATTCAAATATTTCTCTATGTACACACTGTTTTTGGGGCTTTTTGTTCTGTTTATAGGCATAATAGAAGCTTTTACCCAAAATTCTATACAGAACTTTTTTGTTGCCGTACTGGGCTAGTTACCCACATCTATGCAACATTACAACACGAAAGGAATGGTGTTATATGGCAACACGCACCACTAAAAAGACAACTCCCACAAAGCCTAAGACGACAAAACCAAAGGCTACATCTACCACAAAAACATCAACACAAAAACGCAAAACAACAAGCAAGGCAAAGCAAAAAAGCTCACTGCAATCTCATAAGAGGCTATACGCTATACTATTCTTTGCACTGGGTATATTTATTACCACAATAGCTATTATACCAGGCTCAGCTTTTTGGGCTGTCATGCACAACTCCATGCTTGGCTTATTCAGCTGGTGTGCATACCTAATAGGCCCTATAATCATTTATACAGCTATTATGATAGATATAGATAAGAGCGACTACCCAGTAATAGCAAAGCTCATCTCCTGTGCTGTGCTGGTGCTACTGCTATGTGGCGCATTGCAGATTTTTAGTGGCAGTTACCCACCAGGTAGCTTTTTCTCCATTATAATCAACTTGTACGAGCAAGGTATTACACACCATGGTGGTGGCGTATTTGCCATTATCATCGGCATTCCACTGCTTGCTATACTGGGGCATACTGGCGCTATGGTTACTATAATCACACTTATCTTTGTAGCAATAATGATACTGTCAGGTGGCACGCTGATAGGTGTTATCAAGGGGATATTTGTAAAGCCTGTGAAGAAAATGGAGCAAGCATATACAAATGCTGTTGAAACACGTGAGAGTGCAGCAGTTGCAGAGCCTGCACCAACGCCAAGACGCACACCAAAGCCAAAGGTAGAAGCAGCACCTCCCCCACCACCGCCACCAAAAGAGAAAAAGACATTGTTTGATGTGCTAGAGGGTGAAGAAGCTCCCCCACCGGAGAAGCCAGC
Organism: uncultured Oscillospiraceae bacterium; assembly: GCA_964369345.1. Taxonomy (GTDB): domain Bacteria; phylum Bacillota; class Clostridia; order Oscillospirales; family Ruminococcaceae; genus Angelakisella. The sequence goes on along the minus strand of CAYJFF010000042.1, from coordinate 14,894 downwards.
GAAGGCACCACGCAAGAAAGCTGAGCCAAAGCCACGTACTGAGCCAGACCTTATGAGTATAGACGAGATAATCAACCGTGCTGTATCTGGGGAAACCACGCTACCACCAGCACCTGATATGTCTGATGATGACGGTCTGCTAAAATTTAATTTTGAGGACGAGCTATCTACCTTTTCTCCAGAGCCACCTATCGCAGTGGATACCCCAACACCACCTGCCGAGCCTGTTACGGCAAGCTTTGATATACCACTAGAGGATATTCCACAGCCAACACAGCAACCTGTGGAAACCACAAGTGAGCAGAGCGAAGATAGCCAAGATAGTGAAGATACTTTCCACTTTGATGATGAAAGTGATACCGAGCGTACATATAGGTTCCCCACCGTGGATATGCTACAAGAGAATACAAACCTGCCAAAAGGTGACACCACCAAGGAGCTAAAAGCGAATGCTGACAGGCTAGTAGACACGCTAAAGAGCTTTGGTGTGCAGACAAGGATAGTGGATATATCACGTGGACCTGCGGTTACTAGGTACGAGCTACAGCCATCTGCTGGTGTTAAAATCAGCCGTATAACAGGGCTTGCAGATGATATAGCGCTCAACCTTGCATCTGCTGGTGTGCGTATAGAAGCGCCGATACCAAACAAGGCAGCTATAGGTATAGAAGTACCAAACAGGATAGTTTCTACCGTGCAGATACGTGAGATATTGGAGTCACCAGAATTTGTGAACAGCCCAAGCAAGCTTACTGTTGCACTGGGACGTGATATATCTGGCAATATCGCATTTGCAGACCTTGCAAAAATGCCACATACACTGATAGCTGGTGCTACTGGTAGTGGTAAGTCCGTTTGTATAAACTCGCTGATTATCAGTATCTTGTACAAGGCTCACCCAGACGAGGTTAAGCTACTAATGATAGACCCCAAGGTAGTTGAGCTTGGTGGCTATAACGGTATACCTCACTTAATATCGCCAGTAGTGACAGAGCCTAAAAAGGCTGCTGGTGCACTGTGTACCATGGTTGGCGAAATGCTAAAGCGCTACAAGCTTTTTGCACAGTTCAATGTACGTGACATATCTGGCTATAACAGAGTAGCACAGGATAACCCAGAGCTTGAAAAAATGCCACAGATTGTTATAATTATCGATGAGCTTGCAGACCTAATGATGGCATCGCCAAAAGATGTAGAGGACTATATCTGTAGGCTTGCGCAGATGGCACGTGCTGCTGGTATGCACCTTGTTATTGCTACACAGCGTCCGTCCGTAGATGTTATTACAGGTGTTATCAAGGCGAATATACCCAGCCGTATATCCTTTGCTGTATCTTCCCAGATAGACAGCCGTACCATACTGGATATGGGTGGTGCAGAAAAACTGCTGGGTAGGGGCGATATGCTGTATTCACCTGTGGGTAGTGCAAAACCCACACGTGTGCAGGGCTGTTTTGTTACCGATACCGAGGTTGAGAAAATAGTCAACTTTATCAAAGAAAGCTCTAGTGCCGACTATGACAACACGCTAATGGAAGAAATAGACAGGAACGCAGAGCGTGTGAACATAAAAGGTGCACCAAAAGCTAGTAGTAATAGTGGTGAGAGTGACAGCAATGATGGCAAGGACGAGCTACTGAACGAGGCTATAAAGGCTGTTGTAGAGGCTGGGCAAGCGTCCACTTCCCTACTACAGCGCAAGCTAAAGGTCGGCTATGCACGTGCAGCAAGGATTGTTGACCAAATGGAAGAAATGGGTGTTGTTGGTGGATACGAGGGTAGTAAGCCACGACAAGTTTTAATTAGCAAAGAGCGTTTCTACGAAATGCAAATGAACAACAGTGATTAATAAAAAGGCAAGGATGTACTGTCATTACGACTTTACTTCCCTGCCTTTTTTTGCAATGTAACTATTGCTATTCATCAAATCTCTATATTAAAATATTTGCTTGCCACCATTTGGGCCTGCACTCTCGTCATATATCTTATCAACCGAGAATGTCCACACTGCTTTTATTTGCATTTTCATTGCTGCAAATTTTTCAGCGATAGCATCAAAAAGTTCACCATCTGTGTTTCTTTTCTGAACTGTGCCATTTACTAGGTAAGACTCCATACCCTTTACTGCAAGTAGAGCCACTTTGTCATTATCAGCTAGGTTTGCGCTTGTAGTATTCATAAATACTTCGGCAACTGCCATTGTGTTGTCATCAATCACCATAACACTACCAGCAACTATTGAGTGAACCTCTCCATCTTTTGATACTGTGCTAACTACCTTTGTGCTCTCTGGGTCTTGGAATAATTTGCTTACATTTTCTAGATTTTTCATGTTCAATCCACCTTAATCAGTTTTTATTATTGACTTTGTTTTTCTGAGCTGATATAATAATAGCACATAAAAAAAGTATCGTCAATAACGCAAAAATATATGAGGAGATAAGAAAAAAATGAGTGAGTGCGCAGCTAAACATTGCCCCTGTGGTGAGAGTTGCCCATTGCAAACAGCACTAAGGCGCATTGGTGGTAAGTGGAAAATCCCCATTCTTTGTGTGCTTTCTGGTGGGCAAGGTATCAGGTACAACGAGCTTATGAAAAAAGTGAACGGAATAACTAACACTATGTTGGCGTCATCTTTAAAAGAACTAGAAAAGGATGGCCTGATTACACGTGTCCAGTATAATGAAATGCCTATAAGAGTAGAATATTTTGTGACAGAAAAATCAAAAAAACTTATGCCAACGCTACAGGCACTAGCTATGTGGGGGATGGACTAACTATTTTCTATGCTACTAACTTAATATAAACACAAAAGCAATACCATGCTAAACTGCTTGGTATTGCCTTGTTGTTTATTATATTTGTGTAAGTGTATCTCACTTTTGTACTGGGCTAAATAAATTAGTCACCAAAAGAGATGCCTACATTACGAGCAAGATTTACAAGCTCGCCATTTACATCTACACGGCGTTGGTTGTCTATCATCTCGCCATCTTTTATTACATCTTCAAGAGATACTGTTGTTAGCTCGTTGTCCCTTATAGCTACCATTCTGCCGAAGTTTCCGTTAGCATCAGGAACAAAATGCTCCATTAGCTCCTCTACAGCACGCGCGCCTAGTTTTGTGCTTAGTACACGGTCGTTAGCAGTAGGTGTACCACCACGTTGTGCGTAGCCAACAACTGTTGCACGGCACTCAACATCTATAATAGTCTCAGAAATAGCATAGCCATTGTCGTCACGTGTAGAGTTTAGTGCTCTTTCTGTATAGTCTGCAAGAGTAGCAGCAATACCGCTAAATCTTACTGCATCTGGAGAACCTTCTACAATTTTCACAGTAGTTGGTGTGTCTTTTGGTGGCGCAACACCCTCAGAAACAATAATCATTGCACTTGCTTTTTCTTTTAGTGTTTTGCGGATATCATCAACAAGTTTTTCTGGGTTGTAGTCAATCTCAGAAATCAGACAGATATCAGCGCCTGTAGAGATAGCTGTGTGTAGAGCGATATGTCCAGCATTTCTACCCATAACCTCAACGAACATTACACGGCTGTGCGCTGTACCAGAAGTTTTAACAGAGTCAACAGCAGCAGCACATCTAGCAACAGCAGTGTCGAAACCAAAAGTGATGTCTGTAGATTTTAGGTCGTTGTCGATAGTTTTTGGAACGCCAACAACAGGAACACCCATGCGTGAGTAATCCCTACCAGAAGTTAGTGTGCCGTCACCACCTAGTATGATTAGAGCATCAATATTTGCTTTTCTGATATTCTCTACAGCAAGCTCAGAGAAATTATCATATATTAGTTTGCCATTCTCGTCTTTTTGTAGACCATTTTTGTCACGTCTTGGGTATTTGAACAGGTTGTCTTTGTTGGAGCTAAACAAGATAGTACCACCCATATCAATGATATGCTCTACGTCTTTAGTTTCCAAATCTTTGAAATATTCGCCACCTAGGAACATACCTCTGTAGCCATAAGGGATACCTACAACTTCTACGTTGTATTTTTTTGCCATAAGTACAACAGCACGGATAACCGCGTTTAGACCTGGGCAGTCACCACCGCCTGTCATCATACCTATTCTCTTAATTCCATTCTTCATACAATTCTCAATTATTCTAGTATTCATCTTTTTCATCCTCCTAAACAATAAAACGAGCATTTTTCACCAAATACATTATAGCTCAAATAACAAAATAATAAAATGGAAAATTCAATCAAAAATATTAATTTTTGTTCAGCTTAAATCCAAATTTTTCGCTTACTTCCACTATAATTATAGAATATTTCAATAATTATTACAAGTGCTTTTGTTGCAGTTGGTAAATACTTCGACAAAATTATTATTAATGTGCAATATATCTATACACAACTGTTAATATTATGTATGACTTGCCCCAAATTATGTATTTTTCTCCATTGTTTGACTATATATAATACTTTCTGCACTTTTTGACGAGGTTCTATTTATCCTATTAATCATTTTCAAACAACTAACATCACCCTCTATACATGTAAATATCTTTTGCTCTGCACTAAATGTTGCTTGTAGCCCCAGTGCATTTATCACCATGTGGCTATCTTTGCTAATAGCTGCAAATGGATATGTATATGTGGTGGGAGTGTATGATATATTATCTTCAAAGCCTTGTTGTAATAATAGTATGTCTTTTGCTAATAGCTCTTGATACTCTGCTGTGGTTTCGTCCTCGTTTTTGCTTGCACCTCGCCGTTGGTCCGTTATCTTGTGCATATTATAGCTATGGTTTTGGAACTCTATCACACCAGATGTGTGCATTTCTGCAATCTGCTCCCATGTTAGGTGGCTATAGCTCTCATTTATCTCACCATTTTGGCTGTATTTATCAGTTTCCGAGCCTATTATAGATATCACAGCTCTAAAACCATACTCGCTTAGCAGTGGAAAAGCGTGCAGATAATTATTATAATACCCATCATCAAATGTTATCATAATTGGCTTTTCTGGCAAATCACCCTCACCATTAACATAGGCAATAATGTCTGCAACTACAACGCTTTCATAGCCATTTTCTTTTAGGTACAGCAAGTCGCTCTCTAGGTCCTGTGGTGTTATAACATACTCACCGCTTTTGCTCTGGTCAGAATTAATACTGTGGTACATCAAAACTACCATATCCACGCCATCAGCCTCTGGCTCCTCTGCCATAGCAGGCACAAAACCGCTAACACCACCAAAATTAATCAGCACCAGAAACACTGCTAGTATATATATAGTAGCAAGCATAAATTTTATTTTTTTCACTAATGCCACCTCCACTCTTATTGATTATATGAGGTGAATATAGCAAGTTATGCTGAAAAAACTAATGGTTGCCACAAAATCGCAGCAACCATCATAATTTTATTTAATATTTTCTTTTTTCCATTGTAGATATTCATCAAATGTGCCTGTACGGTCAATAAATGTATCTCCAAGGTCAATTATCCTTGTAGCAATAGTTTCTATAAACTCGTGGTCGTGTGATGCAAACAGCAGATTACCACTGAACTCAGTCAGTGCTTTGTTCACTGCTGTGATAGACTCAAGGTCTAGGTGGTTTGTTGGCTGGTCTAGTAGCAGTACATTAGCTTTTGTAAGCATCATGCGTGATAGCATACAACGCACTTTTTCGCCACCGGATAGCACACTAACTTTTTTGTATACATCATCACCAGAGAATAGCATACGGCCTAGGAAACCACGCATATAGCTCTCGCTATCGTCATCGGAGTACTGTGCATACCACTGTAGCATAGTCATCTCACAGCCCTCAAAGAACTCGCTATTATCTTTTGGGAAAAAGCTCTGTGTTGTAGTTGTTCCCCACTTGATTGTGCCCTCATCAGGCTCCATCTCGCCAGCTAGGATGGATAGTAGTGCACTTGCTGCGTTCTCATTACCTGCAAACGCAATCTTGTCACCTTTATTCATACGGAAAGAGATGTTATCAAGTATTTTCTCGCCATCTATAGTTTTGCTAACACCCTCTATTGTTAGTATCTCTTTACCAGGCTCACGCTCTGGTGCAAATGCAACATATGGGTAACGACGAGAAGACGCAGGCATTTCGTCCACTGTTAGCTTGTCTATAAGCTTACGACGGCTTGTTGCTTGCTTGGATTTGGATTTATTAGCAGAGAAACGCTGGATAAATGTTTGTAGCTCTTTTATTTTATCCTCACGCTTTTTGTTCTGGTCTTTTAGCATACGCTGTATAAGCTTGCTGGACTCGTACCAGAAATCATAGTTACCAACATACATACGCACTTGTGCAAAGTCTATATCTACCATATGTGTACATATAGCATTTAGGAAGTGACGGTCATGGGATACTACAATAAGGATACCTGGGAAATCCTGTAGGAAATCCTCCAGCCAGTCCACAGACTCAAAGTCCAAGTTGTTTGTAGGCTCGTCCATTAGCAGGATATCTGGTGAACCAAAAAGTGCTTGTGCTAGTAGCACTTTTACTTTTTCGCCACCTGTTAGGTCCGCCATTGTGCGGTAGTGGTAGTCATCAGATAGACCAAGACCCTGTAGCAAGCGTGCAGCTTCGCTATCAGCTTCCCAGCCACCCATCTCTGCAAATTCACCCTCTAGCTCAGATGCAAGAACGCCATCTTCCTCGCTAAAGTCCTCTTTTGCATATAGTGCTTCTTTTTCTTTCATTATCTCATACAGACGTGCATTGCCGATAAAAACTGTATCCAGTACATTATATTCATCATATTTAAACTGGTCCTGTCTTAGTACGGACATTCTCAAACCTTTTGAGATATCTACGCTGCCTGTTGTGGGCTCTAGCTCGCCCGATAGTATACGCAAAAATGTGGACTTGCCAGCACCATTTGCGCCAATAACACCATAGCAGTTGCCTGGTGTAAACTTTAGGTTTGCATCTGCGAACAGCTTTGTTCCGCCAAACATCAAACTCAAGTCGCCTACTGTTATCATTATTTATGCTCCATTCCGCTTCTTTTTTCAGCCCACACCCCATTTTCGGCTTGAGCTAAACATACATTTGTTATTGTATCATAAATAATCAATAGCGACTAGTGCTAAATGATAGAAAATAATATACAAACCACAATTATTATTATAATAAAGGCTCAAAAACACGCATTACATCTTGGAACAGCAACATGAGCGGATTTGCCTTGCATTTTTCCAACGTCATAGCCTCGCATTTACGCAGTGTAGCAAGATAGTCCTCTTTCATCTCCAGCAGTGCATGTGCATCATAGATACAAGTACCACACTCAAAGTGCAAGTAGAGGCTACGGAAATCTAGGTTTACAGTGCCCACAACACCCATTGTGTCATCTGCCAAAAATGTTTTTGCATGGTTAAAGCCATCTGTGTACTCGTATATCTTAACCCCACCACGTATAAGGTCGCGGTAGTGCGCACGGCTAGTCATATGCACTGCCCATTTATCCCAAATATGTGGTGTGCATATGCGTACATCTACGCCACTTTTTGCCGCAAGAATAAGCGCAGATGTCATAGAGTCATCTATTATTAGGTATGGTGTATTTATATATAGGTATTTACGTGCTTTATTTATAATATGCATATAGACATGCTCGCTCACATTGTCACTATCCAGTGGGCTGTCGCTATATGGCTGTACATATCCATCATACAGCTCCGAGCTAGGTGCAAAATCTGGCTTTAGTGCGACAATGTCATCTATACCTGTGCCGAACATGCTCCATATTTCTAGGAATATAACTGCAAAGCTCCACGCTGCCTCACCCTCTACCTTAACACCACAGTCTTTCCAGTGTCCAAAACGCACCTTGCTATTTACATATTCGTCCGCAATGTTCATACCACCTGTGAATGCCACTCTGCCATCTATCGCTGTTATTTTTCTATGGTCACGGTTGTTCTGTAGTGATGATAGCACGGGCCTGAACGGGTTGAACACCTGACATTTAATACCCATTTTCGCAAGTGTTTGTGGGTAGTTTTTTGGTAGTAGCATCAGCGAGCCCATATCGTCATAGATAAGACGGACATCTACACCTGCTGCCGCTTTTTCTTTTAATATACCCAGTATGGCATTCCACATTTTACCCTCTGATATTATGAAATACTCCATGAATATATATTTCTCTGCTTTTCGCAGCTCTGCTAGCATCGCCTCGAAATTTTCCTCACCAGATGCAAAAAACTGACACCCAGTATTCTTATATACAGGAAAGCCTGCGTAGTTCTCCAAATATTGTGGCAACGAGCTAAAATTTGCTGTTGCCTCATCGACGTAGCTACGGTCGCTCTCTATCAGTGGTCGTGTATAGCGCCATATCTCGTTCTGTCGTCGTTCAAACCACTTTGTAGACGCCTGATAACGTATGAGTAGGTAAAACAGCCCACCAAATATTGGTATAGTAAATAACAGTATTACCCACAACAGTTTATATGCTGCCTTGCCTTTTCTGCTTATCACATTTAGTGTTACAACGAAACTCATGGTAACAAGTATAGCATTTACCCAGTGTGCACCCTGCGCAGTGGTCGAAATCATCAAGACAATAAAAATAAGTTGTATAAGAATTAACAGCGCTACAAAGACACGCCGTTTGACTAGCTTTCTTAACCATTTCTTGCGCTTCATAACACACCCCCAAACGCAAAGCACCACTTATCTATATCAGTTTTTGCTATTTACTATAACTACTTCTACAAGTGATAGCACTGCTGCACCTATCTTCTCTGCATTTGCCTCGTATGTAGCCATAGCATCTTCATCTGCAAAGTCGCTAAGTGCACGTATAACTAGCAGTGGTACTTCATAAAACCAGCAGACCTGTGCAACAGCAGCGCTCTCCATATCCACACAGCGTGCATCAAAACGCGCTACCAGTTCATCACGCATATCACCCTCTATAAACTGGTCACCTGTAAGTATTGTGCCCATATGTATGTCAATATCCGTACTCTTGCACAAATTTATCATTTCTTCATCACAGTAAAAGCCTTCTTCCGACATTCCCTCAAACATATTCTCGTTATTTACAAAGAACATAGGTATATCGTGGCATATAAGCCTGTCACCCACTACTATATCACCCACGCTCAGGCTATCGTCCAGCCCACCTGCTAGCCCTGTAAATATTATTTTCTCCGCCGAGAAATGCTCTATTAGTGCCTGTGCAGTTATAGCACCATTGACCTTGCCCACACCGCCTATTACTGCAACTATCTCGGTTTCTCCTATATATCCTTTATAAAAGGTTCTGCAAATATATTTTTCGTCCTCACGCTTACTCATTTTTGCTATTAGCGGATTAATCTCTCTTTCTGTTGCACACATTACACCTATCGCCATAATTAATTTACCTCACTTGATTATTAACAATATATTTTATAGCACAAAACAAAAGCAACACAAAAAGTATCACTTTTCTAGCTTACGCTATAATACGACATTTATTATATGTATAATTATACCACAGATTTTTTTTGATTTCTAGTGCAACCAAGTATAATAATTATAATATGCATATAAAATATTTCGGTGAAAGGCTGTACAAATTGTGCTAAAATACGAGCCTAAAAATTTTTTTAATTTTTTTTAGAAAAAGTATTGACAAGATGTGCTATCCGTGTTATACTCTCTAAGCGTTATAGCTTAGCGCGTTGAGAGCCACTAGCTCAGTTGGCAGAGCATTTGACTTTTAATCAAAGGGTCCGGAGTTCGAATCTCCGGTGGCTCACCAAAAAAAACAGAGATGTAAGTTCCTTAAAGGGAGTTTACATCTCTGTTTTTTATTTGTAAATTAGTATATATATAACTGACTTCCTACCTTTTTATTTCTTTTCTACAAAGAATTTGCAAATACTTCGTATACTTTACCACTTTATTTTTTGTTTTATATATGGTAATATCATTCTTGTAATCGATTACAATATTTTTTTGATATTCATGTAATCGATTACAAGAATTGAGGAATAACTATGATAACTATAAAAGAAGTTGCAAAACTCGCTAATGTGTCCGTCGCTACTGTATCCCGCGTTATTAACGGTGCCGAGAATGTAAAACCAGAAACACAAACAGCAGTCAATGATGCAATTGCACAGCTTGGATACTCCCCCAACAACCTCGCTAGGAACCTTAGACGCTCTGAGAGTCGCAAGATAATAGTTCTGCTAAACACCATATCTAATGAATATTATAGTGAGATAGTACGTGGCATAGACACAGCGCTATCTGGACGATATAGTGTAATGATTTGCTCTACATTCGGTGATGTGCAAAAAGAAAACGAGTTTTGCCAGTTGCTAAAGACCAAGCTTGTAGATGGCGCTATTTTCCTCACTACAGAGAATACAGGCGAAGTACTTAGCGAGAGCCTGCACGGTCTACCTTGCTTGCAGGCCTGCGAGTATGACAAACATTTTTCTACACCTGTGGTCACTATAGATAATGAAAAAGCCGCATATGATGCTGTTACTTATCTTATCGCAAACGGACATAGGGAAATAGCTTTTCTGGGTGCACAGGATACCTTCTCTACGGCAAAGGCTAGGAAAATCGGCTACACCAAAGCACTAACTGATGCAGGCATTGCAGTAGATGAACGCCTTATTTTGCTAGATTCATTTAGCTTTAACTCTGGCGCACGCTCTGTAAACAAGCTACTGGCAAACAAAACTCTGCCACAGGCACTATTTTGTGCATCAGACCTTGTAGCTGCAGGCGCTATAAAAACTCTCTACGACAACAATATATCCGTACCACAGGATATATCTGTAATGGGGTTTGACAACACCAGAGTTTCTCAAATATATATACCATCTATAACAACTGTGGAACAACCACGTTTTGACATTGGGTTTATTGCAGGGAGCAACCTGCTTAAATTAATAAAATCAGAAAAAGTAGAAGAAAGGGCAGTTTTGGAGCACCGCATAATTGAGCGTAGCTCTGTAAAAGCTGTAGCGTGTTTTGAAAATGGCAAAGATTAATGTAGCAATCATCGGCTGTGGAGGTATCGCAAACAACAAGCATCTACCCGCTCTATCCAAGAATAAAGATGTACAAATTGTAGCGTTCTGTGACATAGTTGAAGAACGTGCAAAAGAAGCAGCAGAAAAGTATGGTATAGAGGGTGCTAAAGTATATACAGACTACAAAGAGCTACTAAAAGTTGGTGGTGTAGATGTTGTTCATGTGTGCACACCAAACAAGTCCCATAGCTGTATATCCATAGATGCCATGAACGCTGGTACACATGTGCTTTGCGAAAAACCAATGGCAAAAACATATGCCGAAGCAAAAGCTATGCTCGATACTTCCATAAAAACTGGAAAGATACTGACTATTGGCTACCAGAACAGGTTCTCTACACAGTCACAATACATAAAATCTCTATGCAACGAAGAGGATATAGGTGAGATTTACTACGCAAAAGCACAGGCGCTAAGACGTCGTGGTGTGCCTACTTGGGGCGTTTTCCTAAACGAAGACGAGCAAGGCGGCGGCCCACTTATAGATATAGGAACACATGCACTAGACCTTGCACTATGGCAGATGGAAAACTATAAGCCACGTATGGTTGTGGGTAATGTTTACAGAAAACTTGCTGAGCAAACAAATACTGGCAATGCGTGGGGCGACTGGGACCCTAACGAGTTCACAGTCGAGGACTCTGCTTTTGGCTTTATTACAATGGAAAACGGCGCTACTATCTTGCTTGAGTCTAGCTGGGCATTAAATATAGCAACAAAGGGTGAAGCTAGGACAACACTATGCGGTGTAAACGGTGGTACAGAAGTTACAAGTGATGGTCTTATCTACAATACCATTAAGCACGGCAAACAGGTTATACTAAAACCCGACCTAAAAGCAGGTGGTGTAGACTTCTTTGATGGTGCTACAGAAAAGCCAGCGGACCTAGAAAACAAGAATTTCTACGAGGCTGTAAAAGCTAATGACAAGTCTCTGCTAGTTGTAAAGCCAGAACAAGCACTTGTAGTTACACAGATACTAGAAGCAATATATGAGTCTGCACAAACTAACAAAGCTGTATATATTGATTAAGAGAAGGAGCACACTATGAAAAAAGCAGTACAACTCTACTCTATACGCAAGCAGGCAGCAGAAAACCTAGAAACAGCACTACAAGTAATATCGGAGATAGGCTATAGTGGCGTGGAATTTGCAGTTGTTTCGGTAAATGAGGACGAGCAAAAAATCAAGAATATGCTTGATAAATATAACCTAGAGCTTATGGGCACACACATCAAGTCTGTAGAGCTTTTCGAGCAGACAGACCGTGCTATTGAGTTTTACACAGCACTGGGTTGCAAAAGACTCATCATACCCTCCTACGATGTTTCTACTATGGAGAACATAGACGAGCTAGTGGGTAAAATTAAAGCTATCACACCCAAGCTACAAAAAGCTGGAATGAAACTATACTATCATAACCATGACAAAGAGCTTGCGACTATTGATGGTGTGGCGATACTGGATATACTAGCAGAAAAATTAACATCGGACGAGCTATGGCTGGAGCTAGATGTTTTTTGGCTGATGACAGGTGGTGTCGACCCCGTTGTTTATATGGATAGATACGCTGACCGTGTGGATACATTCCACGCAAAAGATGGCGCAGACCGCAAAGGTAGCGCACTGGGCTGTGGTGCTGTGGATATGCCAGCAGTGTTCCAAAAAGCAAGTGACATTGGTATGGAGTGGGCTGTGGTAGAGTCCGAGGCTAGTGGCGAGCTACAAGAGCAAATTGACTCTATAAAAACCGACTATGTGGCACTGGAAAAATTATTGGAGGGCACAAGAATATGAAACTAGGAGTATTCTCTACATTATTATCAGACAAATCACTGGACGAGGCACTGGAGTACATCACATCAAAGGGTGCAAACGCTGTGGAGATAGGCTGTGGTGGCTACCCAGGCACTGCACATGCCGACCCAGACATATTGCTAGCAGACGAAACAGCGCTAGAGGCTTTCAAGGCTACAATAGCTAAGTATGATATAACAATAAGCGCACTTAGCGCCCACGCAAACCCAGTACACCCCAACAAAGACACCGCAAAGGCGTTTGACGATGCACTGACCAAGGCTATATTACTTGCAGAAAAGCTAGGTATAGACACCGTGAATACATTTAGTGGTTGCCCTGGTGATAGCGATAGCTCACAGTATCCTAACTGGGTTACTTGCCCATGGCCAGAGGATTTCTTGGCTGTTCTGGACTACCAGTGGAACGAAGTGCTTATACCTTACTGGAAAGAAAAGGTTGAGTTTGCAAAGGCGCATGGTGTTACTAAAATAGCACTGGAAATGCATCCTGGTTTTTGTGTGTACAACCCAGAAACAGCGCTAAGACTACGTAACGCTGTTGGCGATGTCATTGGTGTAAACTTCGACCCATCCCACCTAATATGGCAGGGCATAGACCCAGTACTTGCTATCAAGGCACTAGGCAAAGAGGGGGCTATTTTCCACTTCCATGCAAAAGACACCAAGATAGACAAGTACAACACAGCACTCAATGGCGTGCTAGACACCAAGCACTATGGCAACGAGCTAGAGCGTTCTTGGATATTCCGCTCCTGTGGTTTTGGCACCGATGATGTTCTGTGGAAAGATATGGTATCTGCGCTGAGAATGATAGGCTATGACGGTGCACTATCCATAGAGCATGAGGACAGCTTGATGAGCGTTGATGAGGGTCTTGGCAAGGCTATGGAGTTTTTGAAAGATGTAATAATCACACAGCAAGTTGGCGGTATGTGGTGGGCATAACAGTATATACTGTTACATTATAAATATGTAGAAATAAAAAACAGCAAAACTCTCAGATGAAAATCTCTGTAAGTTTTGCTGTTATTTTTATGTTGGTGCAAGTATTGGGTAGTAGTTGCGCGCTACTAGGAACACAGCATATATCACAGCCAAAAGCACTAATAGCCATTTGGACCGTGGTAATATCCGCACGCGCTTGCCAAAAATATATAACACACCCTCGGCATATAGCGTTAGCACTACAAGCACTATCACAATTATAATTGGGTTGCTATGGAACGAAGTAACAAAGTCACCCGATAGTAACGCCTGCACACTGCGTGTGTTCCCACAAGATGGACACAACACACCAAAATTGTGCAGTATAAAGCAGTCTGGGAAAACCCATTGCATTAGCGAGAATATCTGCTCTTTTAGCATAATCGCTACCAGTGCCACAATCAACGGTATAGACAGATATAGCACTCTTGCAAGTTTATTCTTTTTTATATATTCCACAAACTACCCCTTCCCACAAAAAAAGGTAGCCATATAAATACAGCTACCTCCATAAACAGTATCAGATTAATAATAATAGTATTGCAAGTCGTTGTAGATTGATGGGTCAGAAAGCACTATTGCAATCAATATACCATATACTACCAAACCTACAGCACCAAGAATTATGCCTGTGATAGCAAGTCCCTTGCCTGGTAGTTGCTTATTATTGGACATAACACCAAACACGATAGCCATTATACCTGTAACAATAGGTGCGAAAGGTATACAGCAAGCAAGTGTAAGTGTAACTATACCCATAATAAGTGAAGTGATGGACTGCCCAGATGCAGATGGTTTTTGTGGCTGTGCTGGTGGTTGGTATGGGTTGTTGTACTGACCATTATACTGTGGTGTAGTTTGGTTTGTATATTGTGAGCCACCATATGGTTGCTGTGGTGTGTTGCCATATGGTTGTTGTGGTGTGCTACCATATGGGTTGTTTGCATTTGCATCATATGACTGTGGCGCACTACCGTATGGGCTGTTTGCATTTGCATCGTATGACTGTGGTGCATTACCGTATGGGTTATTTGCATTTG
>CAYJFF010000041.1:0-24432 GCA_964369345.1 uncultured Oscillospiraceae bacterium | reverse complement strand
CGCTGGAGAGTTTGCATACTTTTCTCGACTGAAAAGTATGAGAAAAGGGCACAGACTTTTCCCTGTACAAGCTGGTCACAGGAGCAGAGAGTAGTACATAACTATCGCCTTGTAGAGACTAACAAAAAAAGAACAACCACCTTATTATGAAGGTGGTTGTTCTTTTTTAGCCGATAACTGGCTCTGATTTACCATAAACAACATTTGCTGGTGTTCTGGGAACTGCCCAGTTAACAGCATTGATTATAACTTTCTGTACATTGGTGTCGTAGAAAATGGGGAATGTTTCGTGACCTGGGCGGAAGTAGAAAACTTTACCCCTAGAGACATGGTAGCAACATCCACTACGGAAAACCTCGCCACCCTCAAACCAGCTAATAAAAACCAGCTCGTCAGGTGCTTTTATATTAAAATGCTCACCATACATCTCTGTGTGCTCTAGTATTATCTTTTCATCAAGCCCCTGTGCTATTGGGTGTGCAGGGTCTATTACCCATAGCACCTCTTTCTTACCATCCACACGCCATTTTAGCTGTTGGGAGTCTGTGCCACTTATCTTCCTAAAAATCTTGGATGCGTGCCCAGAGTGTAGCACTATCAGCCCCATGCCCTCTTGTACACGCTGGTGAACTCTGTTTACTATCTCATCGTCAACTTCGTTATGTGCCCTGTGCCCCCACCAAATTAGCACATCGGTATCAGCTAATACTTGCTCAGTTAGTCCATGTTCTGGTTGTTCTAGGGTTGCAGTTTTTGTGTCCATTCCAGCATCTTTTAGGAAAGTAGATATACAGCCGTGTATGCCCTCTGGGTATAGTGCTCTTACCTCTGGTGATGTTTGTTCGTGGCGATTTTCGTTCCACACTGTAACTTTAATAGACATTGCAAAGTCCTCCTGATTATTTTTATATGACTGCACATAGCAGTTTTTAGCTAATCTTTGTGTATATATGCGTAGATGTTCTCGGCTGTCTTTTGTGTAACGCCTTTGACAGCGATTATCTCCTCTAGCGTGGCCTCGCTTAGCGCCTTGTAAGTCTTGAAATACTTGTACAACGCATTTGCACGAGCCTGCCCCACACCCTCTATCGCAGTCAGCCTTGTTGCTAGGCTAGCTTTTGTGTGGCTCTTGCGTGAGTAATCTATAGAGTACCTGTGCACCTCGTCCTGTATAGATGTAACCAGAGAAAAAACACTGCGGTTACTACTTATTACTATTTCTTCATCACCAGCAGATATTGCACGTGTGCGGTGCTTATTGTCCTTTACCATACCAAATATAGCTATGTCTAACCCTAGAGTTTCTATCACATCTTTTGCAACATTGACATGTGACTGGCCACCGTCTATCAGCAGTAAATCTGGCAATGTTTTAAAAGCACTGTCGGTTTCTTCCTCATTTAGGTATCTTGTAAAACGTCGTGTTAACATCTGTCGCATAGATGCATAGTCGTCCGGTGTGTCCATATCTTTTATTGTGAATTTACGGTAGTGTTTCTTTAGGGGTCTGCCTTTTTCAAACACTGCCATTCCACCCACGATAGTCTGCCCACCTATGTTTGATATATCATATGCCTCGATGTACATAGGGCTTTTATTCATGCCAAGTAGCTTGCCTAGGCTGTCTATGGCTGTTATCTCCTTGCCACTGCGGTTTGTTTTCAGGCTTAGCTCCTGTGCAGCGTTGTTGCGCGCCATATCTACAAGCTCTCTACTCAGCCCACGCTGTGGATGTGTAATGGTGTTCTTTTTGCCAGATATATCGCTGAGCATTCTAGAAATCAGCTCTGCATCATCAAGCTTAACATCAAGGAAAATCTCCGACGGAATATCGGCGCCCTTATCATAGTAGCTTAGCAAAAAACTCTCCATGACATTCTCTGCACTCTCAAAAAAATCTACAACAAAACTTTTTTTATCACGCAGCCTGTTTTTCCTAAATACTAGCACTGCAATATACGCCATATCACCACCAGAAACCATAGCAATAGCATCTAGGCTCTTGTGGTTGTAGGAAACTACTTTTTGCTTATCGCTTAGCTTGGTTATTGCGTTTATTCTGTCACGATACCTTGCAGCTTTCTCAAAATCTAATGAGATAGCAGCATCTTCCATTTTTTGTGTCAGTACAGGTATGGACTGTGTGCCACCGTCTTTTATGAAGTTTACAGCCTCAGAAAAAGCCTCGTCATACGCTGTTTTTGTCACTTTGCCAGTGCAAACACCCATACATTGCTTGATGTGGTAGTTGAGGCATGGGCGAGATTTCCTAAAATCTTCTGGGAATTTCAGGTTGCAGGTGGGTAGCATAAACGCTTTTACAGCCTCGTCCACAGTTTCTTTTGCCACCATAGATGAGATATATGGGCCAAAATATGTGTCTGCACTGCTGGGGTCTTTTTGCTTTTCTGCTGTTATCCTGCCATAGTCTTTAGAGGACACACGGATATACGAGTAGCCTTTGTCATCTTTTAGCAGAATATTATATTTGGGGCTGTGTAGCTTTATCAGGCTACATTCTAGTATCAGTGCCTCAAACTCGCTATCAGTAACGATATAGTCAAAGTCATTGACATTCTCCACCATTTTATAGACTTTTGCAGTGTGCTTGTCTATATTGCGAAAGTATGAGCCTACACGGTTTTTAAGGGACTTTGCTTTTCCTATATATATTATCTTGCCATTTTTGTCGAGCATTTTATATATTCCTGGCTCTGTGGGCAGTAGTAATGTTTTTTGTCGCAGATATTCTAGTTTATCTCTGTTCATAGTGTACTCCTTTTGTGAAAGTGAAATCACAAGCATTATCAGTAGTATATCACAATAAAATTAATTTTTCTATGCACTAGAGTTAATTCCACAAAAATTATTTTAAAATACCAACCAACAAATAAACTAAAAATCATACTATAAATATAATTATTTTATTAAAATGGTCGATAAATAATATAAGTGAACGCAAGCTTTATAAAATTTTATTTTGTTTTATGCTAGTGATATAGTGCTATTAGTGAGGATTTAGAACATCAATTGCCAGTCAGGGGGTATTTGTATGAAAGTTGAACTTAATAGTAAAGTGTTACTGAATAACGAATTTCCGCAAAAGGATACAGCACAGTTCTCGCAAAACAGTGGTGGCAGTAATGCACGTGAGAATGCTATGTCTGCCAATAAAGATAAGCTAGATAGCTTTTCGCACAGCAATGACAAAGAGGAGCTGGGACTATATGAAAGGCATAAATATAGTGGCAAGGCTGTGGTATATGAGCAAAAATCACAACTGGAAGAACTGCTGAGAGTGCTAGAGGAGAGCAAAGTGCAGTTAGTGGAGCTGGACAAAGCAACTACGGAGTACCGTGACTCGCTTATAGCAAAGATAGAGCAAATGTTAGCACAGGAGCTAGAGGAACACAAGCGTGTAGAAACTGCATTTGTGGAAGAAAACAAGCGGATAGCAGAGGAGAGCAAGAGCCGTGCAGAGTACTACGCAAAAGAGGCTAAAAAAATGAAAGCGTGCCTACAGGTAGCAGCGAAGATACGAGCAGGCACTGCATCGGACGAAGAAAAACGCTTTTTGCTAAGAGCATCACCTACTATGTATTCGCTGGCTATGGTGCGCCACCAGCCAAACAAGGAGTACAAGAAAAACAGAACCACAGTCAAGTTTGAAGTCGATGAGGATATGGACCCGACTGCAAAAATGGTACTAGATGGCTCTGTAATAAGTAATAAATATATATAGGTTGGTCTTGTATAGCAAACGACTTTGTGGTAAAATAAATTTTATTTTGCTAGGAAGAAGGAGAACGAAGTATATGCTAGATGTAGATACTATTGCACCAATCGCAATATGTTTATTGATGGGGGGCATTTTTACCACCCTGGGCATTTCCACAACAAAAAAGTTTGCAGCAATGCTGAGTGACCCGTATGAAAGAGCCAGTGGTGTTATCACAGGGTTTTCTGTTAAGCGTTCCAAAAATTCAACTACTTATACACCAAAGTATGATGTTTATTATCGTGGTGGTACATACGCAGTAAAGAGCATTGTTAATGTAAAACGTAGGAAAGACGACGCGCCACAGGACGGTAACGGATATGCTGTGGGTGATAATATATATCTGAGGGTATATAATAAAGACCCAAATACAGCTATAATTGATGATGAAAAGCTTATCAATACATTTAAAATACTAGGTATTGTCTTTGGCTTGGTTGGTGTGGGAATACTGGGTATCGCAGTCTGGCTTATTGTAAATTCACTGGTATAAAACTAATAGATAACAGAACTAATCAACTATAAAAGCTTTCCCCAGATGGAAAGAATAGATGATTTTTTCTGTTATTTTTTTGTGTAAAACTTGCTCCAATATATAGCTATACAGGTTTAGCTGTGCTGAATATCGCTCTACTAGCTCCTCGCCAGATTTTGTCCTGTCCGTCTTGTAGTCGATAAGCACTGCGTTTTCGCCCTCTATAATAACGCAGTCTGCTATACCTTGCACCACTGTATTGCCGGTGATTTCTGCTCCGGCTACCAGCTTTTCCATTTCATCAGGCGTTAGCTCCTGCATAAAGCGTAGCTCCCTGTAGGTCTTGTCAGCACCTAATATGCGCGCACAGATATCACTGCTAAAAAAGTTCTGTATATGCTTATCGATTATTCCGCCTACTTCCCACTCTGTCAGATATTCATTTTCTAGCAGACGTTTTTTCTCTGCTACAATATCTTGCTTTGCTAGCACAAAGTCTGCAAACTGGACAAATTTATGTGTGGATATACCACGCTGTGTGGGGGAGTAGGTAGTTTTTTCTGAGAAAATAGGCACACGGCTAAACAGATACTCCGTGCTGTTGCCAGCTTTTGCAAGGTCGGTAACGGAGAATTTTATAGGGGCTGTCTTGTCAGCCTCGAACGGATATTGCCACTGCATATTAGCAAGCATTTTTTCAACCTCTAGTGGGTCTGCTACTGTTATCTCGGTTTCTCTCTCTGCACTTTGTGCTACTGTTTTGATATTATTGCATATCTCCACAGTCAGGTTACCACAGTCAAAAGTAGATGAATGTGTAATTTTGCTAAGTGGTAGTAGGTTTGCAGGAAAATCGCAGTGATGAATGAGAGAGGCAAGTAGCCACTCATAATACGAGAGAGCATTGCGCACAGTAAGCTCGGATAGCTTGCCGTCTATTAGTGGCATATTACTCATCTTGGCAAGTGTAGATAGCTTTTTGTCAGTAGCTGTAATTATTAGGCGCTCTTTTGCACGTGTTAGGGCAACATATAGCACACGTAGCTCCTCGGAGAAATTGCTACGCTTATTTTCTAGCGACATGGCATACAGTGGTAGAGTTTTGTGGCGTGTCATGGTACGGTTATCACGTACTGCACAGGTAAAACCAAGCTCTGGGTGTAGCAGTGTGTCGGCAGATAAATCACGTATATTAAACTTAGTAGCAGTATCACAAAAAAACACCACTGGGAACTCCAGCCCTTTGGATTTATGCACGCTCATAATAGTGATAGCGTTTGTCTGTGCAACAGATGCAGATGCAAGGTCGCACTCCTGCTCGTCCAGTGAATATAAGTAGTACACAAAACCGTGGAAATCCAGTCCGTCACGGTAGTCACCAGCATATTCTGCTAGCAACTGCAAGTTCTTGTAGCGGGACTGCCCACTGGACATAACAGCAACCTTGTGCTGTGCAGATGTCATGGCGTATATTGCGTGTATTAGCTCTGGCACTGTTGCAGTAGCGGCTATTTCTCTCAGTAACAGTAAGTCATCTACAAACTGTTTGCATACGGGGTATTTGTCACAGGACTGTATAACCATACTATATAGCGTGGTCTTTTTATCTAGGCGCAGTGTGGCAAGCGTTTCGCTATCCATACCATATAGATATGAACACAGCACCTCTGCCAGTGTTATGTTAATCTGTGGGTTTGAGATAATTTTTAGGTAGCTGATAATAGGCGCGACTTCTCGTGATTTCAGAAAGCTCCTTGGCGTATCAGAAACAGAGCTTATACCTAGCTTTTCTAGCTCGTCTATATATGACTGTGCATGTGTGCGTGAGCGTAGAAGAATACATATATCTCCTGGGGTGACGGGTCGGTTATCTGCACATTTTACAGGCATTTTGTCGTCGAGCATCTTTTTTATCTCGTTTGCAACCATTTGCGCCTCGCTAAAACTATCATCTTCTTCTAGTGATGTATCGGTGATTATCATCCTAACTGGGATATCCTCGCTGTAGTCAAAAGAACCTTTGGAGAACAGCATATCTTCGTCCAGATACTCCATTTCACCCACTTTTTTGCTCATAATCATAGAGAAGATATAGTTTATTACACCTGTGGTTTCTCTGCGTGTCCTAAAATTTGCAGAAAGTGATATCTTAGCTGGGTATGTGCCATTACCAAAGACTGTGTAGTTCGCTTTTTTGGCTAGGAAATTCTCCGGTCTTGCTTGCCTAAAGCGATAAATACTCTGCTTTACATCACCAACTAGGAAGCGGTTGTCGCTGGATAGAGCCTCGAATATCATCTCCTGTGTGCCGTTGGTGTCCTGATATTCATCGATTAGTATTTCGTCATAATTGCTTGCAAGCTCCTTTGCCATCTCGGACAAGCTCTGGTCATCATTATATAGCAGTGCAAGTGTATAATGCTCCAAATCGCCAAAATCCAGCAGATTGCGTGATAACTTTTGCTCGGAAAACTTGCTGTCAAACTCCGACACTATAGAAAAAAGCGTACCTATAATGGGTGTAAGAGAAGCGTTGTCGGCAAGATACTCTGCTGAGTTCCTATATGGAATACGCTCTTTTAGCTTGTTTATCAGGTCTTTTACTTCTTTTCTGTTGCTCTGGCAATAGTCTTTTTTATCCTCGTGCTCATATTTGCGCAGTGTGCCTAGCTTATCAAATGTTATACTGCTCAGCGTGCTCAAAATCATATCCCAGTTATTGCGAGCAGTGGCAGCTAGCAGGCTATCCATCTGTGAAAAATCGCTCGAGAAAGCGGGTGTATATGCACCACTGAGTTGCTCATCACTACGCATAAACATAAGTGTTTCTGCGGTTATTGCCTTGCAGTGCTTTGCAACATCTGCTATGTAGTCCACTATTATGCTGTACCACGCTGTGCTCTCGAAAGGTGCAGTAGAGGTAAGACCAGCCACAGCACCACTGAGCCAGTTGTCATAAAAAGCGTGGTTACGTATGAAGTCATATAGCTTGAGCACGGTTTCCTCTAGCTTTCTGTCATCTTTAGAGCCTGATATCAGCTCCACCAAGTCAAAAAACACAGACGACCCCTCTGTATAACGCTGTTCTATTACTTGCTTTAGCGTTTCTCTGCGTAGTATAGCAAGCTCCTGCTCACTGCCTATCTTGAAATCTGCTGGTAAGCCAAGTGTATGGAAGTTCTGGCGTAAAAGCGCGGTGCAAAATGCGTGAATGGTGCTTATCTGCGCGCTCTCCATTAGCAATTGTTGTTGTATCAACAGGCTGTTTCCTGGGTCTTCTTCTAGCTGTTTGCGTAGCTTTTGCAGTATACGTTGTTTCATCTCTGCCGCTGCTGCCTTGGAAAAAGTAACTATAAGTAGCCTGTCTGGGGATATGGGCGGGTTTTTCTTGGTGATATGGTGCATAACACGCTCAGAGAGCACAGCGGTTTTACCACTGCCTGCTGCTGCAGATATTAATATATCACCACCAAAACCCAGTATTGCATTTTCTTGGTCTGGTGTCCACTTTACTGCTGACATTTTCTAGCTCTCCTTTGCTGTTTTTGTTATATCACGGTTATTTGCTGTGGGGTCGTTCTTGCATATTACGCTGTAGTTGCAGTAGCTACAAGCTAGGTAATTCTTGGTATATACTGGGCTGGGGGCGATATTACCACTGACAATGTCGTTGCCCATATCCAGTATTTTTTGTTCTACTAGCTTGCGTAACTGGTTAAATTCATTACGCGACTTGACATTGGAGTCACTATAAAACTCACCGTTTTTCTTGGTGCGTGCAGGGATATATTTGCCCTCTAGCTCACGCTCCATAGCACGCAGTATGTCTATATCTTCTACCAACAGCCCACTCATTCGCAGTTCTTTTTGTAGCATGGATTGTAGCTCGTCTGCGCTTGGTGTTTCTGTGGTTTCCACAGTAGAAACGCTACTGGGCATGTACAAAATACCAGCAGGCTCCACCTTGCCACTCTGCCTAAACACTCCCTCGCAAATAGCGTTGAGATAGATGAGCATTTGCATATTAAGTCCGTGGAAAACTTCCTCTACACTGAACGACTTTGTGCCAGATTTATAGTCGATTATACGCACATAATTTGCGCTGTCCATGCTATAGGTATCCACTCTATCCACCTTGCCTATAATGCTTAGCTTGCTGTTGTTGGATAGGCTGTATTCTGGTGGGCGAATGTCCCCGTTATAGCCAACAGTTGCCTCGGTCGCTATTGGTGAGAAATCGCTCTGAGCAAGCTCGTTACCCATGTGTCGCACAACTATGAGCAGGACGGACACCAGTCTTTCCATCTGGTAGATAAAGCGTTTTTCTAGCAAAGAAACATCTCCTATAAGCTCCGTCAGATGTTGTTGTAAGAGTGTGGTGACCTCTGTTTTTATATCAAAATCCGTTAGTGTAGAGATACCTTTGCCACTGTGTTTTAGTATCATATGTTCTAGCACATAGTGTATTGCAGTGCCAGATTCAAGCCCTGTATATTCTATCTTTTTGCGTTTTTTTAGGTCCAACATACGCTCACAAAAATAGCTGTACGGACAACGATAAAACTGCTCTATTGCTGTGGGTGATAGCCTGATATTATCACCAAGTATCCTGTCCGCTGTTGCAAAATTAATGTTGCTTGCTGGGTGCTCCTGAGATATCTCTTCCATAAGCTCGATAAATGCTGTATCACCAAGCTCTTGCAGTAGCTGTGCGTGTGTGGCTGTGTCTTTGCCCTCGCCCATAATGCACGAGAACTGCTCCCTTGCAGTAAAAATATCCACTACCAGATTGGCTCTGTCATAGCTACTGGTAGGCGTAATTTCCACCCCGAAATAATTGCTAAGCCCCTCTACCACAAAAGATGGCTCTGCTTTTTGTCCGTCCAGTGTTGCAGAGAAATGTGTGACATATAGTAGCTCACGCGGGGAGGATAGCGCAGTATATACAAAAAAACGTTCCTGTATGGCACGCTGTAGTGGTGTCTGTGATAGCTCCACACCACCACTTGCCAGTGTTTCTCGCTCTTTTTTACTGAACACACCCTGTGGAGAAAAACTAGCAGGAAATACACCCTCGTTCGCTCCCACAACAAACACAATTCGTGGGTTATCCAGCCTTATTCTGTCTGCACTACCTATCACTGTTTGGTCGTTGGTATTGGGTATTTCTCCTATCTGTAGTGTCTCTACAGCAGTGGCAAATAGGTCGCTAAAACCATGGCTTGCAAGGGTCGTGTCATTTGCAATCCTAGCTATTTCCTCCAGTATGGATACTATACTATTGTATAGATTATCAGCAGTGCCAAGGCTATCTATGTCGCCAGCGCAGAACTCTTGCAAATTGTACAATGTATTGCTATCCTGCATATACTGGTATATACTCTGTGCAAATTTTACACCTGTGCAGTTTTGTAAATTTTTCTTTAGTACCTGTAGTGGTGCAATAATCTGCTCACGTGTATGCTCAAGAGAGAGCAACTGCTCATCATCTGGATTTACGGTGCTCACAAGCCCGTCTGATGGCTTTGCAAAGCTTGTTTGCCAGTCTGCGCTACGTAAAGACCACAGATATGCATAGTTCTCAAGATTTGCACTATCTTCGCTTGCGATACCCAGACATGGGTTTTTGCACAGACTGAGCACGGTTTCTGTAGCAAAATTTTGCTTGACACAGTCGAGCACGCATAGCAAAAGTGCTGGTAGTGGGTGGGTTCTTGCAGACCTGCGTTTATCATAAAAAAGAGGGACATCATACTGTCGCGCGAGAGTTTCTGCTGTGCTCTCATAGTCGGCAAGACTGCGCACGATAATAGCAATATCACGGTATCTATAGCTTTCTTCACGCACTAACCTTGTTATCTCCGCACAAACAAAACGCATTTCATCATATTTATCATCTGCTTTTAACAAACGCAGTGCATTGCCGCTATCTATGCTGTTTTTTTCTCCTGATAGGTAGCTCTCTATTGCCATAATGCCTTTGTTAATATACCTATGAGGTGTATCAAGCAAAGTGGTTTTGGAGCACTTTACACCCATGGACATAGCGTGTTGTTGTAGCTGTTTTACAAGTTTTCTTTGCTCTGCAAAAATATCTGGCTGTGCAGTGGGTATTTCATCACAGCATATTGCTATTGTGGTGCTCTGTGCTTGCTCCAGCATTATTTCTATCATACTGCGTTGCTGTGCTGTTACGTTGTGGAAACCATCTATAAAAATATGTGTATCTGCAAAGTAGTCAGTGCCTACTACACGTTTTATTGCATGGTGGATGTCGTCCTGTGGGTCGGAAAAATTGCGTTCGATTATTCCTTGATACACACGGTAGACACTTGCAATATCCGTCAGTTTGTCTCTTAGTGGGCTAGTGGGTAGCTGTGAGAGCACTACTTTTAAGTCATCGGGATATGTGCCACAGTTTTTTAGCTCGTCTATAGTAGCTATCATGGATAGCATAAAGTCGCTACGATTACACTGTTTTTGGTAGACGCTTAGTGTGTCGCCAATCTCGTTTATTGCTAGGCGCATAGCGATTAGTTTTGTGGTGTCTGTAAGACGTGTGCCAGCAATGCCACCCAGTGCACGGAAAATATTCTCGCATAGTCGGCTAAAAGACAGCACAGCCAAATTAGCCGAGCCATCACCATATAGTGCTGATAGCGCACTGCGTTCTGTAGAAAAAGAAACTTGGTCTGGTACGAGTATTATTACGTTTTTACTATCTTTAACTGCCTTTACAGCCTCGCTGAGTAGCGTGGTACTTTTGCCAGTACCTGCCCTGCCTGTAATTACACGGAACAATTATATCACTCTCCATTTAATATATAATAAAAACACCACAGCAAACCAGTAGGGCAGTGTAGGTGTTTCCAAGAAACAGACTATGGATTTTACTCACATAGTCCGTACATTTGTATTGTGCGTAAATATTTATATTGTGTATCCACTGTTAATGTCGAATGGCGCTATCAATAATCTTGATATCTCCTTAGAATAATTATCAAAGAACCATTTGTTGCAGATACCACAGCTTTCTATAGTGTCAAACTCCCAGAACATATAGTATTTCACACATTTTACGATTTTTGTTAGCTTGCGTGGTGGCGTCCCAAACTCGGTTTTGTCAAATGTATAAAATCGCTTAAAATATGTGATGTTGACAGTTCCGCTTTGCTCTATCTGCTTGTCTTTTATGCTTGCAATCAAACTTTCAAACTCGTCTAGTTTTGTAGGATTTACTTGGAACAATATAGACTCTATAAATGTTTTGTCCATGTGCGTACCTCCTGCTATGGTAGCTTTTTGCCACATTTGTTGCAAAACTCAAAACCTTCATCCGCTTTAACACCACAGTATGGGCAGTAGTTACTATCTGTAGATGAGGCAGTAGGTGCGTTGTGGTTGCTGTTATTGCCCATCATTTCGTTAAAAGGGTCGGTTTCTTCGCTCTCGTCAACTATATCAAAAGAAGAAAAACGGTTTTTTGATGTAGCATTTTTGTGATGATATATAGCGCCTACCACTGCAAAACAAACAAACATAATGCCGAATAGTGTGAATAAAACGGGTGCGCCCATAGAGAATGTTGCGATAGTCCATATTACACCGCCAATAGCTACAAAGCTCATACCTACAGCGGACATGGCAGAGGGGCCACGCCCTGGCTTGATACTTTTGATAGAAACCACTCCTTTTACGAATTATTATGTATTTAATTATAGCAAAAAACAGTAATGTGTGCAATATCTGTTTTTGTGGTGTGGCTGTGATGTTGGCTGAAAAAGTGTGATATGTTATAGTGTTGTTCTTTCGCAGTGATAAAGTAATAATTTGGTATAAAATCACTATGGTGAGCTTGTCTTTTTTACTTTTTACTTTAACGATAAACTAAAGGAAAAGCCGTGTTTTCAAGAATATAAAAAAATGAATTGTGACATATGTACAAAAAGTTGGTGGTGTTTTTGCGTTGGTTGTAGAAAAAGCAAATTTGTTATTGACAAAATAATCTCAAAATGATATTATGCAACTACAACGTTAAAGTTAATTTTGAAACGAAGCAAAAATAACAACTTTTAAATCAAATAGTGGCGTAGAAAAAGCTTATTTATTTGTCTTACAGATGAATAAATTATATTTTTACTCTTTTACTTTATCGATAAAGTAACGAAAGGAGGTTGCGAAGTGGTTACGATAAAAGAGATTGCAAAAGAGTGTGGGCTATCTGCAACAGCAGTGAGCAAGGCGCTACGTGGCGAAAAAGATATCAGCCAGACTACTATTGACAAAGTTAAGAAAACAGCAAAGGAACTTGGCTATATAAAGAACCCCGCAGCAGTAAGGCTTAAAACTAATCGCTCCTATAACCTTGGTGTTTTACTGGAGGATGGTACACAGAGTGGTATCACGCATGAGTTTTTTGCATCTATACTTAACAGTTTTTTGCTTAATGCTCACCAGCAAGGATATACCGTAACTTTTATCAGCGATAAATTCGGCAAAGAAACACTGAGTTACTCAGAGTATGTGCATGTGCATGGCTGTGATGGCATTATGATACTAGCGTTTGATTTTGAGGACCCACAGATAATAGAGCTTGCAAATAGTGGTGTGCCGGTAGTTTCTGTTGACTACAATTATAATCATTGTAGCTCCGTTAATTCTGATAACGAATACGCAATGGCAGAAATGGTAAATTATGCTTATAGTATGGGACACAGGAAAATCGCTTTTATACATGGGGAGATGACATCTGTTACACGTATAAGGATAGCAAGCTTTTACAAGACTTGTGAGCAACTAGGCATCGAGGTAGATGAGGACTATGTAAAACAAGGTCTATACCACGATACAAAATCTGCCGAGCTTATTACATATGAACTACTGGATATGAAAGAGCCGCCAACATTTATATTTTATCAAGATGACTTTGCTTTTATAGGCGGACTAAACGCGCTAGAGAGTAGGGGAGTGGAGATAGGCAAAGATATCAGTGTTGCAGGGTATGACGGTATGCTACTATCACAGGTGCTAAGGCCAAAGCTGATGACATGGAAACAAGATACACAAAAAATAGGCGAAGAAGCAGTATCACTGCTTATCGAAGCAATAGAAAGACCCAAGAGCTATATACCACGCATTGTAGAGGTACGTGGCGAGTTACTAAAGGGTAAATCAGTAAGCAATATTAACAACGATTTTAATTAAATTAAAATATATATTAATGGAGGAATACTACAAATGAAAAATTCTCTTTTGAAAAAAGCGCTAACTACTGTACTATGTGGTGCACTAGCAATCTCTATGCTAGCAGGTTGCACAGAGCAGGGTGGAACATCTCAGGGAGGCACTTCTCAAGGTGGAACATCACAAGCAGCTACAAATGATGACCCAAACATACTAACTGTTCTTTTTGACCAAACTGATGGATGGAACAAGAACTTCAGCCCACTAACATCTGGTGCATACCAGTTTGTACAAGGCTTTATGTACGAGCCACTAGTTATCTTTGATGCATACAAAAACAACGAAGAAACAATGTGGCTAGCTGAGGACATCATCTCTCACGATGATAACAAAACTATGACAATCAAAGTTCGCCAAGGTATAAAATGGAGCGATGGCGAAGACTTTAATGCTGACGACGTGGTATTTTCTTTTGAGTATTCCAAAGATAAACCAGAGATAGACAAAACAGGCGACTGGGACCGTGAAGGCGTAGAGGGTAAAATCGAGTCCATTACAAAAATCGACGATTACACAGTAGAGCTTGTAATGAGCGAGGAAAACCGTTTCCACAGAAACACAGTATTCACAAACAAATGGATGCTACCAGAGCATGTTTGGAGTGCTATAGATGCTCCAGCTACATATATCTATGACACAGATGCACCAGTTGTTACAGGCGCATTCAGCACAGTTAAGTCTTTTGCACCTGAGATGATAGTGCTAGAGAGAAACGCTAACTACTGGAAAGCAGATGACCTACAGGTTGATGAGCTAAGATGCCCACAGTTTAACTCTAACGATGCGGCTCTTACACTACTACAAACAGGCGGCGTTGACTGGGCACATATCTTCATCCCAAATATCGAAGAAACCTATGTACAAGGTGACCCAAACAAGAAATACTGGTATGGCGCAAACGATGGCGTTAGACTATCTATGAACTATATGACAACAAACGAGGGCAACCTAGAAGCGTTCAATGACCCAGACTTTAAACGTGCACTTTCTATGGCTGTTGATAGACAAGGTATCATCGACTCCGCTGTTTATGGTTACCTAGATAATACAACACCTCCAAACACAGGTCTACCACCTGCACTACTAGGCTATGCAGACGAAACAGCAGAAGCAGAGATGGACACATACACAGTATATGACCTAGACGCTGCAAAAGCACTACTAGCAGAGGCTGGATATGTTGACACAAATGGTGACGGATTTGTAGAAACACCAACAGGCAAAGAAATCAAGTTTGAAATAGTATCTCCAGCAGGCTGGACAGACTGGAATGACGGCGCGGTTATCTCTGCTGAGGGTATGGCAGCTATCGGCGTTAACGCAACAGCAAAACCAATAGAGCTTTCTATGGTAACACAAATGTGGGCAAGTGGTAGCTGGGATATGCTATACACAGCAAACGGCCAAGCAGGCGATGTTTACAAATTCTACTTTGATACAATCAGCGATAGCACAAGAGCACTAACAGATACATGGTGGTCTGTATGCCAAACAAACTACATCAATGAAGATATCAACGCACTTATCGAGCAACTACCAACAGCAGCTACAGATGAAGAAGTACTTGCTATCACAAGCCAAGTAGAGCAACACTTTGCTGAAAACATGATAAACATTCCTGTTCTATACAATGGTAACTGGTTTGTTTATAATGACTCAAGATTTACTGGCTGGTCAACATCCAACGAAACAGGTTACCCTGCTTTGACACTACATGATTCCAAAATCTTAAGACTACTAGAGCTTGAGCCTGTACAATAATATAGTAATTTAATATATTATACGACAACTCTTTCTACGCCCAAGCGACAACGTAACGGTGTAGGAAGAGTTTGTTTTCTTAGAAAGGAAATACAGAGTATGAAATATATATTAAAAAGATTGGGTTTTTATCTACTTGCCTTTTGGGGTGCTATTACACTCAACTTTTTCTTACCAAGAATGATGCCCGGCGACCCAGTGCAAATGTATCTATCTGAGCTTGCACGTGGTGGCACAAAAATAGACCCAGCAACCATAGCATCTATAGAAGCGATGTTTGGTTTTAACA
This sequence comes from uncultured Oscillospiraceae bacterium, assembly GCA_964369345.1. Lineage (GTDB taxonomy): Bacteria > Bacillota > Clostridia > Oscillospirales > Ruminococcaceae > Angelakisella. The sequence goes on along the minus strand of CAYJFF010000041.1, from coordinate 8,886 downwards.
CTAGCGAGCCACTTATTATTAGCTATTTCAAGTATATCGGCAATATCCTAACAGGTGACTGGGGTATATCCTTTTTCTACTATCCACAGCCAGTAACAGACGCTGTTTCACGTGCACTGGGCTGGACAGTTTTCCTAATGGGTATGGCGCTAGTTATAAGCTTTGTTATAAACAACCTACTAGGTATACTTGTGGCATGGCGCCGTGGTACCAAGTTTGATACTATACTAACAGTTGGTGGACAGTTCCTTGCAAATGTACCATCAGTTGTAACTGCTATAGTGCTTTTGTTTGCACTTTGCTACACAGGGCTATTCCCACTTGGCTACGCAGTAACACCACTATTCATTCCAGAAACTCCACTGGATTATGTGCTTGATGTACTCTACCACGCATTTGTACCTGTAACAGCAATAGTAATATCTGGCCTTGGCGGTATTATGGGTATGCGTGCTAATATGATAAACCAGCTAGGCGATGACTACATAGTTATGGGTATAGCAAAAGGTCTGCCTGATAAAAAAATAATGTTCTCCTACGCAGCTAGAAACTCACTACTACCAGTTATCACATCTCTAGCTATGCAAATCGGATTTTTGCTAGGTGGCTCTATTATTATAGAACAGCTATTTAACTACCCAGGTCTTGGCAAGGTAATGGTATCGGCTATCGATAGCCGTGACTACCCACTAATGCAAGGTATCTTGCTTATGACCACTATACTAATGCTTTCTGCTAACCTACTTGCAGACATAGCAGTTTTGTTCCTAGACCCACGAACAAGACGTCAGTCCAGCAAATAATTATCTCTTTTAAGAAAGGAATGAAAACTCAATGTCAAGTAAAAAAAGCAAGCTTACCTCTGTTATAAAATTTCTTAAAGGTAGCCCCAAATTTACAGTGGGCATAACACTTATTGCCATAGTTCTTATCATGACATTTTTAGCACCACTTTTCACAACATATGACCCAATGCATAGATTTGAGGGCATGTACCACGAAGCACCAAATGCGGAGCATATCTTGGGTACTACAAGCCTTGGCCGTGATGTATTTGCGCAGTCACTATATGGTGGTAGACAGTCACTGATAGTTGGTCTACTTGCTGCAGTTATTACTACATCTCTTGGTATGCTAGTCGGCATTAGCGCTGGTTACATCGGCGGTATGTTTGACAGCATCATAAGCACTATAACAAATGTTATGATGGTTATTCCAACAATTGTACTTTTGCTTATCATCGCATCTATGATGGGTGGTGTATCCCCACTACTTATCAGTGTAATCATCGGTCTGACATCTTGGCCATGGAACTCCAGGGTACTAAGAGCGCAGACCATGAGTATAAGAAACCGTGACTTTGTACGCTCTGCAGAAACACTGGGCGAGAGTAAGTTTAGGATACTTTTCTTTGAGATTATGCCAAATATGCTTTCAATCATATCATCTGCATTTGTAGGTACACTTATCTACTCCATAATGGCGCACGCAACACTAGAGTTTATCGGCCTTGGCGACCCAAGCTCCGTTACTCTGGGTACAATACTATACAACGCACAGAATTCAGGTGCATTCCGTAGTGGATACTTCTTTGAGGTTGCAGGTGCTATAGGCATACTAGTTATGATAGGTATGGGACTAACACTTATCAACTTTGCTATTGATGAGGTATCCAACCCAAAACTAAAAGCACAGAGAATAATGAAAAACTACTACAAAGCAAGAAAAGCAGAGCTGAAACGTGTAGCGAAATAACGCTAATTAGTACGATTTGAAGTAAGCCATATAGGCAATCAAATGAGGAGTGAATACTATAAATGAAAACTATAATTGAAGTAAAGGACCTTTGCGTTGATTATATTACAGGTGATGGCACCTTTGTTAGAGCTGTTGATAAAGTAAGCTTTAAAATAGGTGAGGGACAGAGCCTAGGCCTTGCTGGTGAGTCCGGTTGTGGTAAATCTACAATAGCATACTCGCTAATGCGCCTACATAGACCACCAGCTGTTATATCGGGCGGTGAGATACTGTTCGAGGGTAATGATATACTTAAATATGATGAAGGCAAATTGCAGGATTTTCGCTGGAAAGATACAAGCATGGTTTTCCAGTCTGCTATGAACTGCCTAAACCCAGTTGCAACTATGGAAAAACAGTTCTATGAAATATATAGATACCACAATATTACAAAGAGCAAAGAAGAGAGCAGGAAAAAAGCAGAGGAGCTACTAGCGCTTGTAGGTATACCAAAAGAGCGTCTAAAAGACTATCCACACCAGTTCTCCGGTGGTATGCGTCAGCGTGCTGTTATAGCTATGGCACTGGCACTAAACCCAAAACTACTTATACTTGATGAGCCAACAACAGCACTGGACACAGTTGTTCAGCGTGATATTCTAAGAAGAATTTATGAGCTAAAAGCAAGATTTGGATTTTCTATCCTGTTTATCACACATGATATCAGCTTGATGATGGAATTTTGTGACACAGTTGCTATTATGTACGCAGGCAGAATAGTAGAAAAAGCAGAAACTAAGAAAATTCTATATAACCCAAGCCACCCATATACATTTGGTCTTAAAAACTCGTTCCCATCACTAAAAGGCAAGATAGAGTATATGGAAGGAATAGAGGGCTCTCCACTAGACCTTAAAAATATACCTGATGGCTGTAGGTTTGAGGCTAGGTGCTTTAATAAATGTGATATCTGTAGCAAAAAAGAGCCAGAGAGAACAGAAGTAGACGGCAATTTCTACTATTGCCACAAGCCTTTGGTAAAAACAAACAGTGAGGTGCACAATGGATAATGCAAAAAGAAAAGTAATATTCAAAGCTGAAAATCTTACTATGGATTTTAGCGTAAGTGGTAAGTCTATGTTTTCAAAATCACAGACACTGCGCGCACTTAACAAAGTTTCCTTTGATTTGTTCGAGGGTGAGTCTTTGGCAGTAGTTGGTGAGTCTGGCTGTGGTAAGTCCACACTTTGTAGGATTGCCATGCGTTTCCACAACCCATCTAGCGGTAAAATGTTCTATGATGGACAGGATATACACGCACTAAAAGGCGAGAAACTGAAAAACTATAGGCAAAAATCGCAGATGATTTTTCAGGACCCATTCTCTGCTCTTAACCCACTGCACAGCATTTACTATCACCTAGAAAGACCTGTGGAGTTATACCACAAAACTACAAAAGAAAAAATGCGCCAAAGAGTTGATGAAGCACTGGAGATGGTAGGACTAACCCCAGCAGCAGAGCAAGGTATAAAATTCCCACATCAGCTATCTGGTGGACAAAAACAGAGAGCGTATATAGCAAGAGTACTAGCAGCAGGTGCAGAGGTTATCTTTGCAGATGAGCCAACATCTATGCTAGATGTATCCATACGCCTAGGCGTTTTAAACCTAATGAATGAGCTGAAAATAAAGCATAAAAAGTCATTCATATATATAACACATGATATAGCGACTGCAAGATATTTTGCAGATAGAATAATAGTATTATATGCTGGACATATAGTGGAGCATGGTGATGTAAACAAGGTTATTATTAACCCAAAACACCCATATACACAGCTATTGGTAGCGGCAGCACCGGACCCCGAGAGAGAAGAAGATGTAGAGCTACCTGTAAAATCTAGCGAAGAAACAGAAATATCTATGTGGACACCACAGAGCACAGGTTGCCCGTTCAAACATAGATGCCTATATGCTACTGATATCTGCCATAAAACTATGCCAGAAGAAAAAATGGTGGACGAGGGACAATATATCAGGTGTCACAACCCACAATAATATACGGAGGTCGTAATGTTTACACTAGACTATAATAAATACGCAGAAAAAATAAGGCAGGCAGTTGCAGAGTCTGTTGTCTTGCTGAAAAATGAAAACAATACACTGCCGATTACACAAGATGCACAAGTTGCTGTCTTTGGTAGGGCGCAGATAGATACATATTATTGTGGCACAGGCTCGGGCGGTATGGTGAATGTACCTTATGTTGTTAATTTTATTGACGGACTAAAGGCGAAAAGAAATGTTGACGAAGCACTGCTACAGACATATGTTGATTTTGTAGCAGAAAATCCATTCGATAAAGGACAGGGTTGGGCACAGGAGCCATTCTCACAAAAAGAGCTAGTTATTAGTGACGATATTGCAAGTGAAGCAAGCAAGAACAACGGCGTTGCAGTGTTTGTTGTTGGTCGCTCTGCTGGTGAGGACAAAGACTGTGCGGCAGAGGGTGGTAGCTACTACCTAAGCGATATAGAAAAAGCAAACCTTGCACTTATCTGTAAGCATTTTGAAAAAGTAGTAGTCGTGCTAAATGTCGGTGGAATTATGGATATGTCTTTCATCGATGAGTGTAGCCCAAGTGCTATTGTATATGCGTGGCACGGTGGTATAGAGAGTGGTAATGGATATGCAGATGTGCTATGTGGTGATGTAAACCCATCTGGCGTGCTACCAAACACTATTGCGTACAAACTAGAAGACTACCCAAGCACACAGAATTTCGGTGACGATGCACAAAATATATATGCAGAAGATATCTTTGTGGGATATCGCTACTTTGAGACATTTGCAAAAGAAAAAGTAATATATCCATTTGGCTATGGTCTTTCATACACAAGCTTTGCTGTAGAGAATACAGCACTAACAGCGAAAGACGACACTGTTGCAATAGACTTTACTGTGACAAACACAGGCAAGCTAAGTGGTAAAAAAGTTGTTCAAGTATACTGCCAAGCACCTGTTGTGGCACTAGCAAAAGCAAAAGTAGTGCTTGTGGGCTTTGCAAAAACAAAAGAGCTAGCAGAGGGCGAGAGCCAAAAGCTAACAGTGGTAGTAACTAAAAAAGATATGGCATCATTTGATGACAATTCATCACTATTTGTGCTAGAGCATGGTAGCTATGTGTTTAGTATTGGTTTTAATAGCAGGGAGCTAGCAGTAGCAGGCGAGCTAGAGATACAGGCTGATGAAATCATAGAGAAATGCACACCAGCACTAATGCCAATAAAGCCTTTTGAGAAAATGACTGCAACTGTAGTAGATGGCGAGTACAAGCTAGCTTACAACACAGTGAACACACGTGGTTATGATATAAAAGACAGGGTGAAATCCGAGACAGGCACAGCACCAAGCCAGACTAATTTCGGCTATACTTTTGCTGATGTAAAGGCTGGCAAAATCACTGCAACAGAGCTTGCAAACGACCTTAGCGACCTAGAGCTTATACAAATGTCACGTGGTGAGGGTATGTGCTCACCAAAAGTAACACCGGGCACAGCTGGTGCATTTGGTGGTGTTACAGATATGCTAAAAGATAATAGGAAAATGCCTATTGCTTGTTGTTCCGATGGCCCATCAGGTATTAGAATGGACTGTGGCACAATGGCGATAAGCATACCAAATGCTACAGCTATTGCATCAACATTCAACCTAGAGCTAGTGGCGGAGCTGTTCGAGTTCCTGTCCATGGAGATGGTGTCACACAAGGTGGATACACTGCTAGGGCCTGGTATGAACATACACAGAAACCCACTATGTGGCAGAAACTTTGAGTACTACTCCGAGGACCCGTTCCTAACAGGAAAAATGGCAACTGCACAGCTAAAAGTTATGAATAAGTACAACATTACAGGCACAATCAAGCATTTTGCGGCTAACAACCAAGAAAAAGCTAGAAAAACTGTAGATGCAGCAGTGAGCGCAAGAGCACTAAGAGAGATTTACCTAAAAGGCTTTGAGATGGCAGTAAAAGACGGTGGTGCATACAGCGTGATGACATCTTATAACCCTATTAATGGAACACAGGCAGCATCTAACTACGACCTTAATACCACTATCTTGCGTAAAGACTGGGGATTTGACGGTGTTGTAATGACTGACTGGTGGGCTACTATGAACAAAGAGGGTGGAGAGTCGTCCGAGAAACACACAAGTGATATGATAATCTCACAAAATGATGTGTTCATGGTGTGTGCAAGCTCACAGGAGAATAGCAATGGCGATGATAGCGAAACAGAGTTTGCAAATGGAAACCTAACACGCTACCCACTTGTGAGAAACGCTGTTAATATCATAGAAACACTGCTAAGATTTAATTGCTCACGCGATATACCAGCAGTGGAGCTTGTGAATGTACCAGAGAATAGCTCAGCAAATGTAGTTAATGTGGGCGAAGTTGATGTTGACCAGTTTGCAGAAGTGGATTGCTCATTGCTAGACACAACAAAGGGTACATCAAACAATATCATACTAAACCTAAACCGTAGGGGTGAGTTTGTTATGGAGTTTGATATGTACGCAAACGCTGTAGAGCTAGCACAGATACCTATGTCCATCAAGATAAATGGCTCACTGGTAAAAACAATCACACTAAAAGGTGGCACAAGTGGCGTTTATACTTGCGAATTTGGTATGTTTGCAACTATAAATACATACCTTGAGATGTTCTTTGGTGAGACTGGTATGGATATTAAATCATTCACAATAAAAAGGCTAGATTAGTAGCAAGAAAGGCTTATAGTATATGGAAATTACAGGTTCTTTTGTAAATATAGAGGGTACTGAATATTACAAAATAGGTAATAGTGAGAAACTTGCACCCTTTTTTATACAAGTAGCGTCTGCATCTGATATATGGATTTTTATGTCATCAAATGGTGGTCTGACAGCGGGAAGAAGAAATGCTCAGGGCAATCTCTTCCCCTATGAAACCGATGATAAACTAAACATAGATTATGAAACAGGCTCTAAAACTATAATAAAAGTTGCTGGCAAGTTCTGGCAACCGTTCGAGAAAAATGGTGTACAAAAGTATAGCATAACAAGAAATATCTACAAATCCTGCCTTGCGAATAGCGTTATTATGGAGGAAGTAAACCACGACCTTGGTTTTAGCTACTCATATAAGTACGAGTCCAGCGAAAAGTTTGGATTTATAAAAACTGCAAGGCTTGTAAATATGGCGGACAATAGCGTGGAAGTTAGTGTGCTAGATGGTCTGATGAATATTATGCCATATGGTGTAAACCCAATACTGCAATCCACCTCGTCCACACTGGTAGATGCTTACAAGGCGTCTGAGTTACAGGGCGAAAAACTGGCAGTGTACTCCATGACAACAACTATAAACGACACACCGCATCCACTGGAAATGCTAAAAGCAAATATTGCTTACAACACAGCGGATTTTGGCAAAGTGTACCTAGACCCAGCGATAGTAACTGCGTTCCAAAATGGCGACACTACAGGTGTAGAGAGTGAGTGCTATGGCAAAAAATGCGGTTATTTTATAGTGTACGACAAGTCTGTGCAGGCAAAAGAGAGCGTTGAGTATTCTTTTGTTATGGACAATGGCTATGACCACGCTATGGTGGCAGAAACTGAGGCGTTTGTAGATGCTGGTAAATATGATGAGATATTTGCTGATATAGAAAAAGGCACACAGGCACTGCAACAAATTGTCGCTGATGCAGACGGTATACAGAATAGTGGTGATAAAGTAGCGTGTGCAACACATTACTTGAGCACACTGTATAATGTAATGCGTGGTGGTACTTTTGAGCAGGGGTATGCGTTTGACTACGAGCTGTTTGCAAAATTTGTCGCAGTGCGTAACAAAAAGGCACTGGAAAACGCTGATATACTAGAAGAAATAAAGGCGTGCAAAACTATCCAAGAGCTAAAAGAAACTGCTAAGAAAAATGCAGTGATGTACAGGCTAGCACTAGAGTTTATGCCACTTTCTTTCTCACGCCGTCATGGTGACCCATCTCGCCCATGGAACAAGTTTAACATAGCGCTAAAGGACGAGAACGGCGAAAAAATAGTGAGCTATGAGGGTAACTGGAGAGATATCTTCCAAAACTGGGAGGCACTTGGCCTTTCTTATCCATCATACTATGAAAATATGGTAGCGAAATTTGTGAATGCCTCCACAGTAGATGGCTTTAACCCATACAGGATAAACAGCGATGGCATTGACTGGGAAAAACCAGAAGAAGACAACCCATTTGGTGGGCTGGGCTACTGGGGTGACCACCAGATTATATACTTGCTAAGGCTACTACAGGGGCTATCAAACCACTTCCCACAGACACTGCAAAGCATGATGTCACAGGAAATTTTTAGCTATGCAAACGTGCCATATATCCTAAAAGACTATAGCGAAATACTAAAAGATAGCAAAAACACGCTTATCTTTGACTTTGACAAAGACAATAAGCTAGAAGAAATGATACCAAGCTATGGTACAGATGCAAAACTACTACTGCATGGTGATGATGTGTACACTGTTTCTCTTGCAGAGAAGTTGATTGTGCCTGTGCTTAGCAAGATAAGCAACCTGCTACCTGGTGGTGGTATCTGGATGAACACACAGCGCCCAGAGTGGAATGACGCAAATAACGCGATAGTTGGTATCGGTCTTTCTGTTATCACTGTTTATCACATCAAGGCGTACCTAGAGTTTATGAAAAAGACTTTCGCAAGCAGTGGCGAGTACCTATTCTCCAAAGAAGTGCTACAGTGGCTAAATGGCATAACAGCTGCACTATCTGCCCATGCGAATAACTACAAAGGCAACGAGAAAGCTATTCTTGACACAATGGGTAATGTTTTTACAGACTATAGGAACACAGTATATAAGAGTGGTTTTTCTGGCAAAGAGAGTGTTACAGCCGACGAGATAATGCTATTTATTGATGAGGCTATGAGAGTTGTAGACTACACAATAGAGCAGAACAAGGGTGATGTTTTTGTTAGCTATAACCTGCTTAAAGATGATTTCTCATTTGCACCTATGAAACCAATGCTAGAGGGACAATCTGCTATTGTATCCAGTGGGTTCTTGTCTGCACAGGGTGTTTGCGA
>CAYJFF010000040.1:0-24439 GCA_964369345.1 uncultured Oscillospiraceae bacterium | reverse complement strand
TATTATACGAGCCGCCACGGGCAATACCAATATAATTTGTACAGGGAGATAATCACATCCCGCGTGGAAAGTTTGAGTGTGTAGATTATCTGTATTATACGAGCCACCGCTAGCAATCCCACCACCAAAATTGGCACTATATCTTAGTGTGTCTTTGTGGTGTGGGTATACAGATTATAAAAAGACCAAAACTGGCACTTGTTTGCGCTAGTCTTGGTCTTTTTCATCATGCTATTTTTTTTTGCTAACATATGCAGATTTTACCCAAAGTCTTGCGCTTCTTCTTTTAATCTACGCAGCTCTTCTTTCAGCTCTTGTTGCACTTCTGCATATAGTGGGTTATCATACACATTGTTCATCTCGCACAAATCTGAGTTCAAATCATACAACTCCCAGTATGGTGCTTTGCTCTCATCTATGCTTCCGTTTGTACCCAACGCTTCACCATAGTAGTATATCAGTTTGTGGTCTTTTGTTCTCACGCCATAGTGTGACCACACATAGTGATGTGCAAGGTGCATCCAGTATCGGTAATATAGCGATGTCCTTATCTCTGGGGCATTCTGCTCATCTTCCAGTATCTCTTTAAAAGATATGCCCTGTATATCTGATGGGATTTCCACACCTGCGAAATCTAAAAATGTGGAAGCAAAGTCAAGGTTTAGTACCATCTTGTCAGTTACAGTTCCTGCTTTTATACTCTTAGGGTATTTTATTAGTAGTGGCATTCTCAGTGATTCTTCATACATAAACCTCTTGTCATACCAACCGTGGTCGCCTAGGAAAAAGCCTTGGTCCGATGTATACACAACTATAGTATTTTCTTCCAAGCCTTCTTCTTTTAGAAAATCTAACAGCTTGCCAATGTTGTCATCTACACTTGCTACACAACGCAGATAGTCTTTTATATAGCGCTGATACTTAAAGTCTTTTAGCTCCTCATAGCTACTGAACGTTACAGGCACGCCTGTTTCTATAGGAGTTAGGCTATAGTTTTCAAGGCTATCTGGCAGCTCTACTATATCAGTGATTTTCTTGCCCTCTGGCACTACCACTTTCAAATCCTTGTATATTAGGTCGCTGTCTATTGTCATTTGTGCTTCACGAGCAGCATCGCCCCTTGTTGCGTAGTCATCATTAAAAGTGCTAGGGTGTGGGATAACTACATCATTATACATATCCTTGTGCTTATCATCAACTTCCCAGCTACGGTGTGGTGCTTTGTGATGGCACATAAGCATAAACGGCTTGTTTTTATCACGCTCTTTTATAAACTCAATAGATTTATCACCTATTATATCTGTAGCATAACCCTCGAACACTTTATCTTCGCCATTCTCACGCATAATAGGGTTAAAGTAAAGCCCTTGACCATGCAGTACATTATAGTAATCAAAACCTGTTGGGTCGGAGTGACCACCTCTACCTAGGTGCCATTTTCCCACAATACCAGTTTGATACCCTGCACTCTGCAACAGCTTAGGAAATGTTTGCTGTCTGCCATCGAAGTCATCATCAAGTGTGATAACTCCATTTAGGTGGCTGTGTTTACCTGTTAAAATAACAGCTCTGCTAGGTGCGCAAATTGAGTTTGTGCAAAAACAGTTATCAAATCTCATACCTTCATTTGCAATTCTATCCATATTAGGTGTGACATTAATTTTACTACCATAGCAACTCATAGCATGTGCAGCATGGTCGTCAGTCATAATAAAAATTATATTCGGCTGTTGTCCGCTCATCTGTATATCCTCTTTTCTATATATGTATTAAATATTTTTTGTAAAAATTATCTGAGGCTTTAACCTAAACACTCTAAAACCGCCCTGTGAGTTATCAAGTATTAGTTTGCTAAATGTATTGTCTTCGAATACAAATGACTCTTTCTCACCTGAATCAAACCAAATTTCACCCATACCCAGTGCAGATTCATCGGTTTTTTTGCTGTCATAATGCCAATATCCTATATGCTGTGCAAGCTCCTCGTTTAGCACTCGCACAAACTCACCTGTTTGTCTAAACTCAAAATCAAAAGCACCGTCATTAAACCTACCTTGCAGTTCTTCGCATGGTGTAACAGGTGGGAATTCTGTAAGTACGCACTTGTTACCGTGAGTGTGTAGTGGTAGCTTTGGTTGCTCACCTTTAACAAACAATTCCTCTAGGCTATCTATTAACACACCATCTTTAAATATCTCTGCTTTAACCAATGTAGTATCTGATAGCAAAATTTCACCACTATATTCTACACTTGGCTTGCTTGTATCTACACTATAATAAATTTGATATTTTTCATCTGTGCTTGCACCATTTATCTCTGCTACAGCTATAGATACAGTGTTGGTATCACTAAAATATCTTTTTCCTAGTATAGCACTTGCAGTTATCTCTACATCACACTGGGATTTTGGTATAATTGTAGCTGCACACAGTCCATAAAAAGCTTTTCTTTTGTTAGAAAACAGCGCAGTCATATCTGCTGGGTCACCATTCTCTGTACCTACAAATCTACAGCTATCGCTCACTGTAAAGCTAACAACACTGTCTGCATAAGGGACAAAGTTACCATTTGCATCAAGCACTGCACAGTCAATCTGCACTGGGTTTATACCATCATTCACAGACTGCCACGCAACTGATAGAGCAAGCTTTGATGGAGCAGTAGCGGTTGTAACCTCTGTTTGTGCCATTACTTTATCTCCATTATACGCTATTGCTTTTAGTGTGCCACAGCTGTATGGAACATTCCACTGCATAGATGTCTTGATGTCATTGCACAGTACACCCAGAGAAACGTCGTTTAGAAACAGCTCTGCTTTTTCGCAGTTAGTATATACTATTATAGGAACTTCTGTACCAGTGGCAATATCATCATGTGTCCAGTGTGGTACTATATGAACCATAGGAGCAGTACTAGAGTCCGTCCATAGGCTTTGTAGCAGATAGTAGTGGTCTTTTGCAAAGTTTGCAGTGTCTATTACACCACTTTCCATCTTGCGTAGTGGCCAGCCTGCACTCTCACCATAATAGTCTATGCCTGTCCACCTAAATTCTCCTATCAAATAATCTAGCTTTAGTGTATTGTTCCAAGTGTCTCTGATATTCCACCTTACACCACAGTTATCATACGATGAACGGTAGCTTTCGTGCCCATCAAAGAAAAGCTCATTTTCGCACAGGTTTGCTATTTCTTCTCTTGGTTGGTTGTGGTCTCTCCAATATGTTTGAGTTCTATAAAAACCACGTGTCTGTGTGGTGTGTGGTGACTCTGTAGCAACCATTAGCTGGTTTGGTCTTTTTTCGTGGTCACGATTATATATAAAGCAAGCACCACTACCGTCGTTATATCCTGCTACATCTAGCAATGCACGGCACTTATCATGAATATCTGTAACATCTGGCACACCGCAGGTCACTGCCCTAGTAGGGTCATATTTATGGAATAGGTCTAGCAGTTCCTGTGTGCGTGCTTCTGATATATTCGGTATTTCGTTGCCTATACTCCACATAATAATGCATGGAAAATTTTTGTTTTTGCCTATAAACTCAGCTGTATCCTGCTTGTACCATTCATCAAAATACTTGCCGTAGTCATGTGGCGCTTTGGGTTGGTCCCAACCATCAAACAGCTCATCTATTACAAAAAAGCCCATCTCGCTACACATTTGGTAGAATTTTGTATCAAAAGGATTATGTGATGTCCTAATAGCATTACAACCCATTTCCTTTAACATCTCTAGGCGTTTTTTCCATACCGACTCAGAGAAAATTGCACCCATTACACCGCTATCGTGGTGCAGGCAGCAGCCTTTTAGCTTATAATTCACTTTGTTTAAGTAAAAACCTTTGTTTGGTATCAATTCGACCACTCGCACACCAAACTCTGTTGGATATTCATCGATAACTACGCCATCGCAAGATATAGTAGCAACAATAGTATATAGATTGGCGTGCTCTGGTGACCACAACTCTGCTGACTCAATTTCAAACTGCTTTTCGATGATATTTATACCAGAAATCAGTTTTTCTTGGGTGCTAAAAGTTAATACCTCACCACTCTGCTTTGATACAACCTTAAATGAAATCTCGCAATTGTTATCCACGTCATTATCGTTAACAACATCTAGTTTGATACTCATGTGCGCAGTATCATCGCTTATTTTATTTGTAACTACAGTGCTTCCGTGTCGCATAACATATGTCTTTTCAGTTCTCACCAGTTTTACATCCTGATAAATACCACAGCCATTGTACCACCTGCTCTGTTGTTGCTCGCTACAGTCTACACGCACGCACACTATGTTTAGACCTGCACGCAAGTGCCTTGTAAGCTCATATGCAAAGCTGATATATCCATATGGACGAGTGCCTAGATGCTCTCCATTTATCCACACATCACTGTTCATAAAGACGGACCCAAACTCTAAATATGTAGTTTTGCTTGCTTCTTCATCTGTCAGGTAAAATGCTTTTCTATACCATAGCACCCCTGTCTGAACAAAACCACAAGTTCCCTTGGTGGAGGCTTCTTTCTTGTATGTATGCTCTGTAGAATAGTCGTGTGGCAGATTTGTTTCATTCCAGTTCACAGCCACAAAATCCATCTTCTGCGCATTATCAAAATCTGTATCTGTGTAACTCCAACCATGGTTAAAGTTAATAATCTCTCTCATAATTAATGCTCCATTCCACCAACGAGTGGCTCACTCCCACAACGTCGGCATATAATTTAATGAAAATCGCTCTCTTAATCGCATAAAGTAGCAGTTTCGCTGTTGTTTATTCTAGTATGTTTACACTTTACTAACTATGTCATATTTATGGGCTGATTTATCCACTGTGATAGTCTTTGTCACACCGACAAATTTCGCTGACAGCAGTTTGTTTCCTATCGGGTTGCACTCAAACTCTTCAAACCCTGGTTTTGTCGGTTTAAGCCCCAGTATATAAGCTCCAAAAATATAGATGGGCAGTGTGGACCAACCATGTGACAGACTACCAGCACCATCAAAGTCCTGCTCGCCTTTCTCTGTTTCCCAAAAGCTTGTAGCACCTTTGTACAGCATGCCTCCCCACTGTCTTTCTAGCATATCTAGAATATGTGGCAGGTATTTTTCACGCTCACCCATTAGCGCCTCAACAGAAAAGATAGTTAAGCTAAGTGTAGTTTTTACCAGTGTTTCCTGCTGTGTCATACTTGCTCGCAGTTCTTCTATTTTTGCAGGTGGACAAGTGCCAGTAGTAATAGCAAGTGCCTGTGCCAAAACACAGTAGTGATGCTTAGTATTATCAGATACAAACGTAGCATATACCCCGTTGTTTTCATCCCAAAACATTTCGCCTATTTTGTTTTGAATAGTAGCAATCTCCACGCTGTATCTTTTATCTACGTTGCAATAAAGTGCCATTTTATCATAGCTCTGCATTGCCTGTATCAAAAATAGTAAGTATAATACATCGACATCGGCTTTAGTGTTTCCGGATAGCCCCTCTGCCCAGTCATAAAAGTTCCAATAGTTTTCGCCCTGTGGTGGGCAAGGAAGTCCGTTATACGTTGATGATATGTACTGGTCTATCATATCTGCGCACTGAGTGAGATATTTGTTTGCAAAATCGATATCACCGCTATACAACATATATTCATATATTGATGTTATCCATATTAGGCTAAAGCAAGGTATGCAAAACTCAGTTTCGTTCGGTGCAGTTATTCTGAGGTATTTATCACCCTTTATGCTCTCACCCAGTAAATTTAGCGACTCTCTCGCAAAGTCAAATTCTCCAAAGCAGTAGTAGCCGAATAGTGCTTGATTTCTGCTATCCATTGCATATAGTGCTTGCTCTCTCCACGGCGTGTCCTCGTAGTGCTCATGCATACATATATGTAGTGTTCTTTTAGATACATCATATATTTTATTATACAGTGCATCGCTAAGTTGCATATGGTTTTGCTCCTGCACGGGGTACTCTACTGGTAAGACAGCAACGCTTTCCACGTCAACACTACCACCATTATTAGCAATATGTAGCTGTAGATATCTCGCTGATATTCGTGAAAAATAGTGAGTAAACTCCTGCTTACCCTTTTTGCAAATATACCTATTAGCAAAGTTTCTGTCATGGATTTTAGCACGCACCCTCAGGTCGCTTAGGTGTTCACCATAAGAAATATCAATTGTAGTAGGTTTTTCTGCATCTATCTTTATAGACAACTGACCCACATCTTCATACAACAAGTCATAGAGCAGATAAACACCGTCAGCGCCATCACTGAAAACAAGTCGGTTATTATCTATCACCTGCTTTATAGGTAATGTTTGTAGATAATCGCTCTGCATAAGCATTGCTATATCGTCACTATCTTTATTTACCCTTTTATAGTAGCCACCAGCTATCAGCTCACCCTCATTTAGTGGTTTATAAATACACTTTGCTATAGGGCGCTCTACGAAAATTTCGCTGTTTATCTCTGTACAACTACTTTCAGCAAAGCTCGGCTCTGTATCTATAGTAGTCAGCCAATTGTCTTCATTGGTTGCGTCATACAAAAAGTTAAAACCAAGCTGGCGTGATGTTTTGCTATACTCACCTGTAAGGTAGCATGGGTCTTTCCTTACATATGTTGTGCTGTCGCTATTGTATAGAATGTCATCTATCTTAATTTGATAAATAAGCCCTGCTCTTTTTTTGAAGTATTGCGAAGAACGTACACCCTGATAGTGCACACCAAAGCAAAAAACATTCTCACCCTGTACTAAATAGCTTTTAATATTCAGCCTATCCACAGCAAACTTGTTTTCACCATATTGATACAGTCCACAATCAACAAATTTCCCGTTTACCCATAGGCTGTAGTTAGTGTCAGCTGTAACTAAAATTTCTGCTATCTCTACTGTCGATACATCACTGATATTTACCACTTTTTTAAATTGTAGGTAGTTATTTACTGTGTCGATGTCATCATTCCATATCCACATCGCTTTACCAAAATCAAACAAAATTAATCTCCTTTTCAGTGCAACTAATCATTATTGCTCCAAGAAATCTCTTTCCATACCTGTTGCCCATTATTACGTTGTTTATTACCATTAGTAGAGCGACCGTCTTTTATAAATGTAACAAGGTCGGCTCTCATCTTTGTATAAATCTCTTTATTATCAGCTAGTATATTCTTCTGTTCTTCAGCGTCAATATCCATATCAAAGAGCTGGTATTTATCGTCGTTGTCATCTTCTATAGCGTATTTATACTGGCTAGAAACAGGATATGACCATCCACCAGAACCCTCACACATCGCCAGCTTATACTTTTTGTTTCGTATTGCCAACGAGCCATCCACACTTTGGTTCACTATATACTCACGCACAGCCTTCTGTGTTGGGTCTTTCCATAGCGTGTAGTTGGATACACTATCTTCGGCTTCGCTATCTTTAATATCATACCCTACTATATCTGCCATAGTAGCAAACAAGTCTGTCAAGCACACTATTTCATTGCAACGTTCTCCTTTAGCCATACCATTTGGCCACTGCACCAATAGCGGTATTCTGTGCCCACCCTCATATATATCTGCCTTGTGTCCTCTAAAACGGTAGCTAGGGTTATGGCCTTTCTGCTTTAGCTCCTCAAAGTCTGCTACAGGTGAACAACCATTATCAGCAGTGTAGATAACTATGGTATCATCATGTATACCATTCAGTTTTAGTACTTCCAAAACTCTACCTACAACATCATCACAGTGCAAACAAAAATCGCCGTATTCATTGGTGTTAGACTTACCAATAAACTGTTTACCGGGTAGTATAGGCCCATGTGGTGCAGGCATAGGGAAATATATAAAGAACGGTGTGTCTTTGTGGCCCTCTATCTGCTCTATCACCTTGTCACACAGCTTATCTAGCACTTCTTCGTGTACAAAATCATCTGCTGTAGGCCCAGGTCTATACCAGCCTTTTCCCGTTGGAACTTCACATCTATGTGTAGGTTTTGCTGTAAATCTATCATTCTCTATGTACACATATGGTGGCATATCTAGTGAGGCAGAGATGCCATAGTAGTAGTCAAAGCCATTTGTTATTGGAGAATGCTCTATTTTTTGGTCATAGTTTATGCCATCATTTAGGTCATAAGATGAGCCGTTGTTAGGAAAGATTAGAAAATCTTCATTCTTAGGCATATCCATACCCAGATGCCACTTACCGATACACGCTGTGTAGTACCCTTTTTCTTTTAGCATATCGCCAACACAGGTTCTATCTTTCTCGATTAGTGGTGTGGAATACCCACCTAGAACACCTCTTTTCATCTTGCTACGCCAGTTGTATCGCCCTGTCATAATGCTATAACGTGAGGGTGTGCAGACAGCCGACGAGGAGTGAGCATCACAAAATGCTACTCCGTTCGTTGCCATGCTATCAAGATTGGGTGTGATAAACGCCGAGTTTTCATTAAGTGCTGATATATCTCCATATCCCATATCATCAGCTAGTATGTAGATAATGTTTGGTTTTTTATTCATAAGTTCGCTCCCTTGTTTTAGTTATAGAGTAAAAACGAAGTGTTATCACTCTTTGTCATATCCCACAATATCTACCCTGGACTTTGCATATGGTGGGTATAGGTCTTGTATCAGCAAGCCTGCATCTGGGTCACTGGGGAGTGTATATGGCTCAAATTTTCTAAACTTATCATCTTCTATTCCTGCTGTTTCTCCGCCAGATTTTAGATGTTCGATAAGCTGTGCCTTTATATCAGTTAGCTCGTCAGCCACAAACGGTAGACCAGCTTTGTTTCTGCTCTCTAGTGGGTCAGTGGTCTTGTCAAAAAAGAACTCTTTGTTATCCCCTGCACTGTAAAAATATTTCCAGTTTTTTGATACTGCCATATATGTAGACCTTGATGCTCTATTAAGTGCTTTGTCACCATTATATTCTTTAGGTATGCTTTTATCAATTTGTATAGGGTTACCAAAATCATAGCTGTGTTGTCCGAATACAATTTCTCTATCCGACTTTTTGGTTAGAATGTCATACATATCCACACCATCAAGCTCCATTTGATGCTCGGATACATCTGCCGCACCCAAAAATGTTGGTGCCAAATCTACTAACGAAACAGGTGTGTCACACTTAATACCGCCCTCAAACCTGCCTTTTAGCTTTACTAGCATAGGTATCTTTGCTGATGTATCGTGAAATGTTCGCTTTCCAACACAGTTATAGTCGCCCAAGTGCTCGCCGTGGTCAGTAGTGAAAACTATCATTGTGTTGTCCGCAAGATTATTTTCTTCTAGATAGTCAAATATCCTTCCTACGCTGTAGTCTATAAATGATATGCACGCATAGTAGTACGCTTTCATCGCACGTAGTAGGTTATTATCCAGACCATTATCCCTGTATTTGTAGCGGTTTTGAGCTTTATTTACAAATGTTAACAGGCTGTCGCTATCCTGTGGTACAAATGGCAGTGGCATCATAGATGGTCTGTATAGCTTATGCCAAGGGTTTGGTGGGCAAAATGGTGGGTGTGGGTGAATGAAGCTAGTAAAAAGATAGAATGGAGCATCATCATCTTTGTGCTCTTTTATAAAGTCTATAGACTTATCAGCAATCCACGCTGTAGGGTGCAGATGCTGTGGTAGTTGTGAAATCTGTGGTATGTAGTACATCTCGCCACGGCTACCGTGTGGTTCGCATACATAATCGTAGTTGAGCTCTTTTAGCATATCGTAGTATGGCTCTTGGGTAGAATTCTTAGGGACATACTCCTCTTGGTGCTCTCTGCTCGCAAAGCCTTTCATCGCAGAAGAATCTGGATAGAAATGACACTTGCCTACTCCGTGTGTTAGATAACCAGATTGCTTCAACGCCTCCATGTAGGACATTCTATCGTCTGGCATTTTGGTATTTTCGTAGCACCCTGTATTCATTGGGTACTGCCCATATATCATGGAGCACCTAGCACCCACACACACTGGGCAAGGTGTATACGCATTAGTAAATGCTATTCCACCGTCCACCAGTTTATCAAGGTTTGGTGTTTTGATGATGCTGTTACCCAGCTTTGCAATGGTATCGTAGCGTTGTTGGTCTACAAATATATGTAGAATATTTGGTCTAGTCATATATATAGCTCCTTTTAATATAATTTTTTGTATTTGTTGAAAAAATATATTTATTTTATATTGACAAATGTATTATTATAATGTAAAGTCTAATTACTAAACATCGAATGAAAGGATACCACATCAATGATAACAACAAAACAGATGCGATACCTAGAAGCTGCGGAAGAATGGACGGACTGTTTGCCACTTGGAAACGGCTTTATTGCAGGAATGCTGAACGGAAACATAACTTCTGAGGAAATATTTCTAAACGAAGATAGTTTCTGGTACGGTGGTGCAAGGGATAGAAACAACCCTGATGCAGCGAAATACTTGGATGAAATACGTCGTCTTGTTTTTGAGGAAAAGATGGAAGAAGCAACTGAGCTTGGTATAATGGCACTTGCTGGAACACCAGAGAGCCAAAGGCACTATCTACCTGCTGGTAAGCTTCTTATCAAAACTAAACACGAAGAGTGTGAAAACTATTGTCGTGAGCTGGATTTGTCCACTGCGGTAGCTAGTTTAAGCTATACTACACATGGGGTTGATTACAAAAGAACATATTTTACCAGTAACCCAGCCAATGTTATGGTGGTGCAGTTTACAGCCAATGCAAAGAACTCCTTGAACCTAGTGTTTGACTATGGCAGAGAGCGATATGTAGATACCGTTACAGCATATAATAATAACTCTGTGCTACGACGCTCATACTCAGGTGCAGAAGATGGTGTTACACTGACAAATCTAATCTCAGCTACCTCAAAAGACGGCGTAATTAAAACAATTGGGCAGAACTTGGTGGTAGAGGGTGCGAGCGAGGTTACACTGTATATTGCAATGGCGACCACCTATCGTCACGAAAATCCACAGGCATATTGTGAGCAAATAATACATAGTGCCATAGCTAAAGGGTATGAGACATTACTTGACGAACATATAGCAGACTACACCAAGCTATTCAATACACTTAACTTGTCTATTTCTAATAATAATACATTCCCTAGCACAAAAGCAATGCTGGAAAATGCAGATAGTAACGAAGCTACAAATGCATTGATAGAAACATACTTCAACTTTGGTCGTTATCTCTTGATATCTTGCAGTAGAGAGGGCTCCTTGCCTGCTACACTACAGGGTATATGGAATGATAGGTACCTACCACCTTGGGACAGCAAATATACTATTAATATAAATACCGAGATGAACTACTGGCCTGCCGAGCTACTAAACTTGTCATCTTGCCACCTACCACTGTTTGACCACCTACGCAAAATGGAGAAAAACGGACGAAAAACAGCAGATGTTATGTATGGTGCACGTGGCTTTTGTGCACATCACAATACCGATATCTGGGCAGATACTGCTCCACAGGATAGAACAAAAAGCTCTACAATATGGGCTCTTGGTGCAGCGTGGTTTTGCATACATGTCATAGATAGATTTGACTTTACCTGTGACTATGATTTTGCAAAATCAAACTATGATTTGCTAAAAGCTGCTTGTGAATTTATACTGGACTATCAAGTACTACACAACAATATGTATGTTACAGTACCATCTATATCACCAGAAAACACCTACATACTGGAGAGTGGAAAACGTGCTCAGATTACCTATTCTTGTGCTATGGACACCCAGATTATATGCACTCTATTTAATGGCACTATAAGAGTTGCAGAAGCTATAGGCGCTGATGAAGCTTTTTGTAATACACTAAAAGCACGCATGGAGCAGATGCCAAAACCTGTAAATATTTCACAAGATGGCAGAATAATGGAATGGGTCAAAGACTATGAGGAACACCTAAAAGGGCACAGGCATGTATCCCACCTATTTGCACTATATCCATCCAACCTAATAGGTGATGATGAGCAAAAACTGGCTGCTGCTCGCAAGTCGCTAGAAACACGACTAGAAAACGGCGGTGGTGGTACAGGCTGGAGTCTTGCATGGATAATTAACTTCTGGGCTAGGCTAAAAGACGGAGATAATGTCCTAAACTCTATTGTTAGACTACTGCAAAAGTCCACATACACAAATCTTTTTGATAGGCACCCTCCATTCCAAATTGATGGTAACTTTGGTGCTGTGGCAGGCATAGGCGAAGCACTTATACAAAGCCATAATAGCTATATAGAGATACTGCCAGCACTGCCTACACTGTGGAAAAACGGTAGCATAGAGGGTATATGTGCCAGAGGCAACCTTGAGTTTTCTATATATTGGCAAGACAATGTTGCTACAAAAATCCATATTGTATCAAAGGATAGCACACCAAAAACTATTGAACTGAGATACGGCGATGTGAGCAAAACAATAGAGATTATCGATACAATTACACTAAACCAAGAGCTAAATATTATTTAATAACACTAAGTGGCTGATAAATTTCTTTATCAGCTACTTTTTTTAGTGTAATTATGATTTATTGTTTTCTGCCAAGCTATCTGCCGTCTTTTATCATATTTTTGATTTAATGATTTCTGTTAAACCATTTGCTATTTTTGTCATACCAAAGTCAGAGGGATGTATTAGGTCTGTTGTTAGTAGGTCTAGCTCATTTAGTAGGTCGGTGCCACACACATAGTGTAGATGTGGGCTATTAATCTCCTCTACAACCATCCTCAGCTTTTCTCTGTATTCGTTTGGATGAGCAGTGTTCGTTGTAGTGTCCTCAAATTCCTTTAGGTCGCCAAAGTATAGGTATGGGCTGATACAAAATATGTCCTTTTCAGGGTGTGTATAGTGTATCTTTCTCACCAGTTTTCGTATAGTTTCGTAATAGTCCTCAAGCTCGTACCCAGCAGTCAGCATATTAACCGAGATACACAGGGTAGCAATATCCCAAGAAGTATCCTCGGATACAAACTCTGCTATAGCATCTTCGCAATAAGCACCACCGCCTATGCCTAGGTTATATACATCATACCCTATATTCTTGGCTGTTTGATGTATAAATGTCATAACCTGTGATGACGCAGTGCTACCTTGGGTAATAGAAGTACCATATGCCATTATCTTTTTGGTTGGAAGCTCCTCTGCATTTGGCAGTCTTGTTTTTCCACTCTTGGATACGTAATATGCATCACTGTCACCAGCACAGAAAAAGCACAGACGTGCTACATTTGGTGTAAATCGCCCTATCTTAGTTGTAATATCTAGGTACTTCATTCTATCTGGATTTTTTAGCTTTATGCAGTTATATCCCTGTGCAAGCTTGATATGTTGCTGGATATTTTCTCCATATAGCACTGTTACAGTGGTGCCTATAGCATTTGTATATAGATTTACAAAAACAGCATCATCTTCTAAAACCATGCGAATTTCTGCGCCAGATGGTCTTTTGTATCTGTTTCTTATAAATTCATTCCTAGCAGGATTTAGCCTGTTACCAAGGTTTTCGATTACCTCAGTAGTTAGACGTTGTAGTTTGTATCCGTCAATTTCACTGTTGTATGGCATCTCACGTATATTGTGAAACAGCATATCATCTCTTATCATCATCTTAAAGCTCCATTCCGCCAGCGAGTGGCTCGCCTCCACAACGTCGGCACAAAATTTAATAATAACTGCTTATTATATACAAAAAGTGAGCGTTTGAGCGTAGCTCAAACGCTCACTTGCATAATATTGGTTTAGTTTTTGCAATTTGTAAATTTGTAATTAGTTTCTTACAAACCTACTTTTCCATTAGCTATCTAACGAAGGAAATAGATGTAAGTGTATCTTTTTTTAGCTCTAGTGGTTTTTCCTCATTATTATAAGATATAACTATATCTTTGCTTCCTTTTGGTAGCAGAGATACGTTTATAGAGGATTCAGTCCACTCTATATCTACTACTGTACCACCGTGAGCTGTTAAACCTGTTACTTTACCCACTTTCCAATCGGTAGGTATAGCTGGCATTATACGTATTTCGTTATTATAGCTCTGAAGTAGCATCTCGGCTATTCCCGCCGTAAAGCCTGTATTACCATCCAATTCATATATGCCTGTGCTAGCTGCCTTAGGTCCACCATTGTGGGTAAGCAGCATATTTTTTTGACTTAGATTAGATATCAGGTGATTGCAAACAAACTGTGCTTTTTCTTTTATCTGCAAATGTGCATTATAGATAAGCAGCAATGTCCCCGCCCAGTTGGCAGATACTATATCATGTGGATTGTTTTCCATTCTTAGGTCTAGCGTTCTTACTATTGCCGCTCTTAAATCCTCTGATTTCATAGGGTCTATCAGCCTGAATGGGTACATGGACAACAAATGGCTAGTATGTCTATGGTCTGGGAAAGGCTCAAAGAAATCTGTGTTCCATTCTTGTAGCTGGTCGTTGCTTCCCACCTTAAATGTAGCAAGCTTTGGCATAATATCTGCTAATGACTTGGTAAAATCATCTTCCTTTTCCAGTATCTGTGCAGACTCTAGTACCACTTTAAACATTTTCTTTACTATGCTCATGTCAAATGTTGCGCCTGTACAGATATAATACTTCTTACCATCTACTCCAAAAGCATTTTCAGGTGAGTACGACGGATTAGTAACATATTCTCCTGTCACTTCATCTACTGACAATATACCTTTTAGGAATTGTGCGCTCTTATACAGCACTTCATAGTACTCTGCAAGGAAACTTTCGTCATCAGTGTATAGGTAGTGCTCCCAGATGTGCAGTGCCAACCACGCACCACAGGTTAGTGAAAAGCCCCAAGACACACCCCAGCAAGGTGATGCCCAGCCAAAAGCGTTTGAGGTTGTATGTGCGCACCAACCCTCAGTATCATATAGCTGGTTTGCTACTTTTTCACCCGATGGCATAAGCACGTCCTTTATCCACTTAAATAGTGGCTGCGAGCACTCAGTTAGTCCTGTTGTCTCGCATGGGAAGTAGTTTAGCTGGGTGTTGATGTCAATGTGTATATCATCTGTCCAAGCCATTTTGCAAGCACGGTTGTCGTTCCATATTCCTTGCAACACAGCAGGTAACAGCGAGTTTTCTCGTGAGGTGTTAAATATTAGGTATCTGCCATACTGGAAGTATAGCGCTATTAGGTCATAGTCGGTCGGATTTTGCCTAAATTTATCTATCCTAATATCTGTAGGTAGCTCCGAATTATCATTTTTGGGTAGCGTCATGATGCATTTGTTCATATTGCTACTGTGGTCATCAACATGAGCCACAAATAGGCTATCCCAACCTGTAGTTATAGCATTTTCTAGGTTTTTACAGCAGATTTCTTTATAGTCATCATCAAACATATCTGTCCATACAGATAAGTAGATAGTTGCATACTTTGCGTTTTGTACCTGTAGTCCATTATCAGTTTGGGAAACATCGCCATCGCTATCACAGCTTAAGATACAGGAGAAGTTTGTTCCAGTCACGCCGTCAGAATGTCTACTTTCTGTCGCTCTATCATACACAGTTATGCTGTTATTTGATATTTGTGAACTAAACTCTTTTTCAAATCCTTCTAGGCAGATGCTAACACTTGGCATCATTCCTGTATCTGCACTTAGCTTTATCGCCATAACCTTTGCAGGGTTTGATATAAAGCTCTCTCTAGTTATTGTGCAGTTGTCGTATGTCATTATTTCTTTTGCTACGCCTGTTGTAATATCCAGCTCTCTATAGCACTTATTAGCAGTTTCGCCTACGCTCACATATAGTTTCGCCATAGGTATCTGTGTGCCATAATTTTTAGCTTTGCCTGTGCAGTCCTGTAGCACAGTCTGAGCGCTCTCATACTCACCTTTTAGTAGTAGTTCTCTGGCTTTTTTCATGGACTCTTTTGCAGTTGCTGAAAGGCAAGTATCTTCCTTTTTACCCGACCAGCAGCAGTTTTCGCTTATTTCAAAATAACCTTTTTCGCCACCAAAGCTGACTGCTCCCATATATCCATTTGCAATGGGTAGTGCTTCTGTCCAGCCAGTAGCTATATCATTATACCATAATTTCATAATCATACTCCGTTTCAGTAGGTAGGTAACTATGTTGTCACCTACCTACATAATCAAATATATTAGCCTTTTACTGAGCCCAACATAATACCTTTGGTAAAATATTTCTGCAAGAATGGATATACCACTAGGATAGGAACAGTTGCAATAACTATCGTAGCAGCGTTCACAACTTCTGCATTGGTAATACTTGATGTATCTTCACTAGAAACATCAGCAGCACCCATAACTATATCTCTTACCAATAGTGGTAGAATATATAGGTCTCTATCATAAAGGTATAGCAAACCACCTAGGTATCCATTCCATTGTCCAACTGCTACCCAAATAGCTATTGTAGCCAAAACAGGCTTGGACAGTGGTAGTATAATCTGTGCAAATATACGCATATATCCTGCTCCGTCTATTAGCGCAGACTCTTCCAATGATGGTGGCAAGTTTTGGAAGAAATTACGTAAAATTATTAGGTTGTATGATGAGAATATGCCAGGGATAATAAGCGCCCATAGTGTATCTATTAGTCCTGTATATCTTACTACCATATATGTTGGTATCATACCACCATTAAATAGTAGTGAAAAGATTACCAGTTTCATAAGAAAACCTGTACCAGGGATTTCTTTTTTGGATAGCAGGTACGCCATTCCCGATGTGCATACAACACTAAGTATAACACCCATTATAGTTATGAATGCACTATTTCCAAACGCGGTCCATATATATGTACTAGCAAGCACACCCTCATACGCATCGGTAGAAAAACCTTTTGGTGCAAAAAAGAAACCGCCTACCTTTGCCATATTTGGGTCGCTAATAGACAAGCAAACTATATGCCATATAGGATATATCATAGTAATTGAAAATATAGTAAAGACACTATAGTTTATAATATGAAACAGCTTGTCCTCAAACGATTTATTAATACCCATTTTAATGCTCCATTCCGCCGCTTCACGTCGGCGCAAAAAATAGTGAAACATGCTATCTTAATCATCGTGAAGGAAGGGAATGATTAAGAAGTCGAGAGACTCGACAGCCACTTACACAAAAGGCAAGCTCTTAGCGTAGCAAAAAATGTTGCTATGCAGAACTCTAATTTGAATTAAGCCTAGTTTGAAGTCTGTACAAAGTTTCTTTCAAACTAGCATTCTCCTACAATAATCCTGCGTCTTCGCGGAACATCTTAGCTGCCTTATTTGCTATGATTACAAGTATTAGTCCAACAACAGATTTAAACAAGCCTGCTGCTGTAGCAAGTGCAAACCTACCCTGCTGCATACCAATTCGGAATGTATATGTGTCTATAATGTCGGCAACATCAATAACCGCATCATTAGATAGCATAAACACCTGATCAAAACCTGCATCTAGAATATTACCTATTCTAAGTATAAGTAGTATTATTATAGTGCCGGCAATGCTTGGTAGTGTAATATGCCATATTCTCTGAAACCTGCCTGCGCCGTCTATCATAGCTGCTTCATATAGCTCTGGGCTAATGGAAGTAATTGCAGCCAAATAAACTATAGAGCCCCATCCGCAAGATTTCCAAATATCTGTAACAATAAGTAGCGGTCTGAAAAAGCTCTCGTTTAGCAGTAGTGATTCAGTTATGCCAAAAAAGCTTGTGATACCCACCTGTGTAGATAAAAGTGAGAAGATAATACCTGAAAGTATTGTCCAGGAAATAAAGTGTGGTAGATACATAGCTGTTTGAACAGTACGCTTGAACTTCACACTCAACATCTCATTCATAAATATTGCAATGATAATAGGTGCAGGGAAAGAAAACACGATCTTTAGTAGGCTAAGATATATTGTGTTTCCAAGTACGTGCATGAAATCTCCGCCCGTAAATATCATTTCAAACCACTTGAAACCTATAAACTCTACTCTATCCAGTGCCATACCTGCTTGGAAATCTGTAAACGAAAGTAGAATACCTACCATCGGAATATATTTATACACTAACATTACAATCAACGCAGGTAGTGCAATAATATAAAGTGAGCCGTACTTCTTCAACCAACCTTTTGGAGCTTTGGTTTTCGTTTTGACAACCGCAGTTGCCGCCTTAGCTTTGCTCATTCTAGTTTGCTCCTCTTCTATACTAATAAATTATTCCGTGACAAGTTTATTGCCACGGAATATAAAAACTTACATAATAGGCAGTTTTTGATTTATAAACAGTGCTGTTTTCAGATTTTTATCAGTTACTTGCAGACCAAATAGCATTAGTCTCTTCTGTTAGCTCTGTACCACCACTTGAATAAAACTCATCAACATACTCATCAAAAGCTTCAACTGGCATTACGCCTGTTATAATCTTAGTGAAGTACTCTGCCCATAGAACTGAGAATAGCTCAGGGTAGTTAGCCATAGCCTCTGTTGGGCTACCGAACTCTGCAACTATTAGATTTTCTTCTTCATTAGCAAGTAGTAGCTCGTCTCTGCGCATATCTTCTTCTGGTATCCATCTTCTATCGCCTACAGATATCCAACGAACAGGGCTACCGTAACCTACTGGGAACAACTCGCCTGTAGAGAATACTTGCTCAATGTAGTCTGATTCTTCGTGGTAAATATGGTGAATATCTGCTTCTCCGTAAGTTACTAGACGCATACCGCCATCTTCGCCGTCGTTTGTTGTCCAGTCAAGGATAGTCATAAGTCTTTCGATATCTTTCTCATCTACTGCGTTTTGAGAAATAACACGAGCACCAGTTTGTATGTAGTTTACAGGGTTTCCTTTGTCTCCATCAGGGCCTACAGGTGGTGCGATTAGCGTACAAGAGAAATCTTCGCCAGCATCTTCCCAGATACCTCTACTGCTCTCTGCACCCCAAGTAGATTGCTCGTACACGCCGAATTTACTTGAAGCAAATTTCTCGCCTGCTTGTGCAGCTTCTATAATGAATTTATCAGGGTCGATCAGACCTTCTTCGTACCAGCTTGCTAGTGTTTCAAGAGCTTCTCTTGAACCCTCAACTGTTGTGCTGTGAACTAGTTGTCCATCAACTTCCTGCCAAGAGTTAATATCTTTCATATAAACGCCATATGCACCAAATATAGCAGCAAATCTATGTGTTTTATTTCCGCCTAGTCCATATGTGTCATCAAGACCATTACCATCAGGGTCATTGTATGTGAAAGCATACAGTACATCGTGTAGCTCATCTAGAGTAACTGGAACTTCCATATCTAGATTTTCCAACCAGTCAGTTCTTATTACCAAGCTAGAAACATTTACACCACTTAGAGGGCCTTCCATATATAGTGTTGGGAAACCGTAGTGTTCACCACCATAGCTAAGACCATCAAAACCTACTTGGTTTCTTTCTATCTCTAGTAGAGCCTGAACATTTGGCATTATTGTATCTACATATTCATCAACAGGTGCTATTACACCATTTTCTGCTAGAGTAGCTAGTGTGTCTACAGTAGTAGAGAAATAGTCAGGAGCTTGTCCAGCTGCTAGTAGAGAGTTTAGCTTAGTAGTATAGTCAGAGCCACCAACTAGCATTAGGTTAAAGTCAGTATTAGTGATACCTAGGTCTTCTTCCCATCTTCTAAGGATTTCATCTTTACCAACGCCACCATCTGCTGGGTATTCTGTAACAGATTGACTTAGGAATATCTCATAAGTCATAGGCTCCATTTCCTCTACTTGATCTGCTGTGGAAGAAGATCCAGTAGATGCTGTACTTGCTGTTGATGAAGTTGTTCCCTCATCAGATGTACAAGCAGTAAAAGTTGTAACAAGTATTAATGATGCTAGAATAAGTGAAAGTTGCTTTTTGATTTGAAGTTTCATGTGGTGTGCCTCCTTTTTTATTTGTTCACAGTTTATACTTTATTTCATCACCATTCAACTACTAAAACTTGATTTTTTGGCACAATATATTGACATCAATGCGTAATTATTGCAAAAAACCGAACCATGTTCATCATAATAAACACAGTTCGGTTATTGTTTTTGTTGATATTCACTAATCATTAGACTTGTTCCGATATTCGCTAGGAGTACAATTTTCAATCTTTTTAAAGTTACGAGTGAAACTTCGCATATCATTGTACCCAACACTTTCAGATATCTCTTTTACACTCTTACCAGTTTCTTTAAGCATTCTTTTAGCTGTAGATATCTTTATGTTTGTTATATAGCTAAGCGGAGTATAGCCTGTATGTTGTTTAAACCTACGGCTAAAATGTTCCACACTAAGACCTACCGACTGTGCAATATCTGCCAGCGATACATCCTTGCCTATATTGTTTTCGATATATGTAATCGCCTCAAAGATATAGTCGCTTGGCTCTTGCGTGTTGCTTACTGGTCTAAATCCATCAGCAATATTTAGCAATGTATCCAGCATACGGTTATATTTATCCGATGGTGAAATATTGAGATTAAAGATGCTAATGAGTTCCAAATCAGCATTGCTTGGTAGCTCGGGGTAGTTTTTCAGTGAAGTTATCACATCATATACTGCCACCATAAGCAAACCCATCTTCTCCTCATCAGAGCGATTATCTTCCTCACTATCATAAATGTTATTTAGCACCTCAGATACTATTTTTTTATTTCCATCTTTTATAGCGGTTACTAGCAAATATTTTAAATGCTCGGATACTTTTGATGAATCAGCATCCACCTCATCTAGGAAAATAACATTTTTGGCATAGTTCATAGCACTGTTCATCTGTTTGCGCATATTAAGGAGGAGCGTACTAAGCTGTGTAGCATTTTCCACCTTACTGCCAATCAGCACTCTGACACTGATATCCAGCTTATCTTTTAGGTTGTCAATCGCCTTCCGTACAACTTTTTCCATGTCATAAACAGATACTTCTTTGGTCTGCTCACCAAGCAATACTACTATTTGGTTAAACTCTATCATAACTGTTCTGAATATATCGTACTTTTCTGAAATGACTTCTTCAAAAAACTCTTTTACAATAAAGTTAGTTTGATGTGTTTGTATATAATTAGTACCCTGCATATCCATACTTATCTCAAGCAATATAGCAAAATAGCTCTTATTTTGGCTTGTCATACCAGCACTAGCCAAAAACTGCTCGGCTGTCATACCAGGTGTTATTCTTCCCCAAAGCAAGTCTTTTATAGCTGTATCTTTTAGTGTTTCTGAGTTTTTTTCCATCATAGATTTAATATTTTCATTTTCGCTCTGTATAGCCAAAAAACAGTTTGATATATTATCAAACACTCCACTATTATCAGAAATACTCATTACTTTGTCAATTTGAGAGCTTAGTTTTAGTATTGGTTTAACTTGACTTTTTGCAAGTAGGAATGAGATAGCTGATATAACAATGATACTAGCAGAAAATATCAATATCGTCATTGAAATGGTTGTTCTAACCAAATCATTCACAAGGCTGGCATCATAGATACGCAAGAAAATAAAACCATTTGTTTCTTCTTGACTATACCAATACACAGCATCATCTATCTGTATACTTGAATTTGGTTCATCAAACTGCTGAATTGCACTTATGTCTATTTCGGTATTGCTATACAGAATATCGTGTTCTGGAGAAAGTATAACTAAATTGTCAGTGCCATCTAGGACAAAGGCGTCCTCTACATCTATATATGATATTAGTATAATGCTTGAATCAAAATAAAAGTTCGGTATAATATTAAGTATAATAATATTTTCTTCTGTCCTATAGCTTTTCATTGACTGCTCATTTAATATAAAATCTTCAACAGCATGCCTATGTTCATATTCTTCTAGTAAAACAACCCCCAGCTCTCTACTAAATATCCTGTTACTCTTTTCAACGAAAAACGCAGTGTGCACACTTGAGTTTTTATTGTTCATATCCGAAACTTTATCTATTATTTCATTGTAAAAATAAACTTGTTCTTCATACTCGCCTTCTTTTACTTGTGATAAATAAGCGTCATATCCTATAACACTTATTGTTTCCTCTATATCGCTGTATACTTCTTTAAATGTAATCATATCTCGCTCAGAAACACCAATATATATTTCATCTTCGGAATGTTGCACGCTAGGTACTATGTAATTTATGTAAAAAACCGCCAGAAAAGTAATCGGTATTCCTATTGCCAAAAAGTATGTAATAAAATTTTTCCTCATATATTTTGCCAGAGATTTATTTTTACCCATTCAGAGCCCCCCATCCTGTAGTACATTATTTCAAGGAAATATAACAAACCTCATAATTATACACTATTTTTACCTATTTGTAAATTCATTACGCTTTTATCAATTATTGATTTTTGTTTGTTAATTCTTGATATTTGCTCGTTAACCATTGATTTTTCTTTGTTTATATGCTAACATTAAGCAAAATATCTCAAAAGAGAGGGAATAATTCACAATTTCTGTGGATTATGCGGAGGTAGTAATTTTATGTCACAGCCAAATATTATTTATATCTATGCAGATGATTTGGGGAGAGGTTTACTTAGTTGCTATGGTCAAAAACATTTTAAAACACCAAATATTGATAAGCTAGCAGATACTGGAATGAAGTTTGAACGAGCATACGGATGCGCTCTGTGTGCACCTGCAAGGGCTAGTATGATTTCTGGCATACATGACTGCCACGCTGGTAGGTGGTCATACACAGGTGCAGGGCTATACGAGCGTCTAGGAAAAGATTTGACACTTGCAGAAATATACGAGCAGATAAACAACACTGGCTTTTCCGACCTAGATTCCACTGAATTTTTACCTCATATACTAAAGCGTGGTGGCTACTTTACAGGCCAGATAGGCAAGCTAGAATGGGGTTTTATGACTACACAGCAAGATATCGAAAAACATGGTTGGGATTATCATTATGGGTATTATGACCATCAACGTTGCCACGGATTTTACCCACCCTTTTTGTTTGAAAATGGTGAAGTTATAGATATCGAGGGTAACACACGTGTTGATTGTGGCAAGAACCCAGGTAGCGAAAGCGAAGAAAACCAAAAATTCAGACGAGATATGACGGGCAGAGCTGTATATAGCCAAGATTTGTTTAATGAAAAAATAGTAGATTTCCTAGAAAACCATAAAGACGAACCATTTTATCTATATCATCCATCACAGCTACCACATGGCCCTATAGCAGTACCAGAAATACATGATGCTATAAAAGATGCAGACGAGCTGACCTTGTTTGAAAAAGAGTATGTTTCGATGATTTTACGACTTGATGATACTGTTGGAATGATAGTTGAAACACTTGAGAGACTAAACTTAATCGATAACACTATTATATTTTTCAGCTCCGACAATGGGCATGAGATATATTGTAGCCAACCTAATAGAACCGATTCACGCCATGATATCATAACTGGCGAGGCGTTTGACGAGGTTACTAATTGTTTCACTACTGAAAAATCTGGTGACACATTTAATGGTAATAGCGGACTAAAAGGTAAAAAACGTTGTAGCTCAGAGGGTGGTGTGCGAATTCCATATATCGTAAACTGGAAAGGTCACATTAAGCCAAACAGTAATAGCAATCGCCTAATAGCTAACTACGATTTGATGCCTACTTTGGCTGAGATAGCAGGCTCCACAATGCCAGAGGGCAAAGATGGTAAATCTTTCTACAAAGAGCTACTTGGAGAAAAATGTGAAGAGCATGATTATGTAATATATGCTAGTGATCGTGGACCTGGAATTACACAAAATGATGGCTGGAAGCTAAGATACACCCCAGTTAACAATAATTTTGAGCTTTACTATCTACCTGATGACTATGCTGAAACAAACGACTTATCTGATGCATACCCTGATAAAGTAAAAATTCTTGGTTCTAAGTTACTAAGAGAATGCGATGGTAATTTTTATAACGGAACTCCATCTGCACATTTTGCTGCTACTATGGAGAGAATGCTTAGAAAGTAATCCAATACCAATATACCGATACTTCGCTTAGTTGATTTTAACTGATATCATAAAATACACTCCCTAACGGATAAGATGCATATATCATGCAAGTGTCCGAAAGGGAGTTTTTTTAATAAAAAAGTAAATATATGTAAAATGACCAAAATAGTACAATGAATAAAATCGCTCTACCATTTTAATACTGTTTAAAATTCATTAAGTGTTACTATTAAGAGCACAAATCTA
Source organism: uncultured Oscillospiraceae bacterium (assembly GCA_964369345.1). Classification (GTDB taxonomy): domain Bacteria; phylum Bacillota; class Clostridia; order Oscillospirales; family Ruminococcaceae; genus Angelakisella. Next base: position 246 of record CAYJFF010000040.1, on the reverse strand, counting down.
TCTCTCCAACACCAGCTCATATGTATCAAAACATTGATAATAGCAAGCAAAAAAGAATAACATCTATAGTTACAGCAAGTATAGTCTTACACAAAAACTGGTATTGCCATAATATTTGACTTACTTGCTCTGTATGCTACATTCCGACCATATATAAAATGGAAATTATTTAGAGTTTATGAGTTCTACAGACCAATATTAATAGTATGGTTATATGTAATTATTATAAACTAACTATTATAAATT
>CAYJFF010000039.1:19602-24621 GCA_964369345.1 uncultured Oscillospiraceae bacterium | reverse complement strand
GCTTGGTGGTTACTTAGCTGTAGCCACCAAACTATAAAAAGAGGTAATACAAAATGGACTTTATTATACTTTTTCCCTGGGTGCTTGTGGCACTGTTTGGCTTAATGTTTGGCAGTTACTGCAATGTGTGTATACTACGCATACCCATGGGGGAGAGTGTAGTGACAGAGCCCTCACACTGCCCCGTTTGCAACAAACGTCTGCGGTGGTGGGAACTGTTCCCCGTGTTTAGCTACCTTGCTCTACGCGGTAAATGCTCAGGTTGTCACACACGCATTTCCCCTCAGTACCCCATAATTGAGGCGGCGAATGCAGTGTTGTGGCTACTGGCATTTTCTGTAACGGGTATCTCGCTAGACCTACCACTATACTGCGGTGTGCTATCTACATTATTGGTACTTTCTATCATAGATATGCGCACAAGAGAAATTCCACTGCAAACTACTATTTTCATAGGCGTGCTTGCAGCTATACGCTTTTTCCTTAATCTGGATATGTGGCAGACAAACCTGCTAGGGCTACTCATTATCCCCGGCATACTGCTACTACTACTTATATTCTCCGGTGGCGCGGCTATCGGCGGTGGCGATGTAAAACTAATGGCGGGCGCAGGCTTGTTCCTCGGCTTTCCACTTACTTTACTAGCTTTTATACTGGGCTGTGGTATCGGCTCTGTGGTGCACCTAGTGCGTATGCGCTTTTTCTCCGCAGGCAGGGACCTTGCAATGGGCCCATACCTTGCAGTGGGTATAGCTATCTCCATGCTATGGGGTGACGGTATACTGCAATGGTACTTATCTTTCCTACAATAATCTCTGCATAGTGCAGACTAAAAAAGAAGATTACCCACGAGGGTTATTATATACTTATCTTGTACACAAAATTAATTATGACCACATAAGGAGGCTCCACGACATGGCAAAAAAATACCTAAGTATTGAAATGGGTGAGCGCATAATCCAAGTCGCTGTCTTTGATAAAAAAGGAAAAAATCATCAACTGACAGATAGCTTTTTGTTGGACACACCAATGGGTGCAGTATCTGACGGACAACTAGAAAACTTGGAAGCTCTAGAAAACGTAATCTACACAGCGGCAAAACAAAGAGGCATAGCACAGCTAAGCGGTGTTACTTTTGTTCTTACATCTTCTCGTATAGCAAGCCGTGAGGTTTCTCTACCTAAGATGAATGCAAAACGTATAAAATCCGTTGTTACTATGAGTGCTACAGAGTATTTCCCAGTAGACCTTACTAACTACCACATTGCACACAGTGTTTTGGACCCACTACAGAGTGGTGATAAAGACCTGCGTGTAATGATTACTGCTGTGCCACGTCCAGTGATATCTGGCTACATAGCACTAGCAACAAAACTAGCTATCCCACTACAGGCTATAGACTTTGTTTCTAACAGCCACTATCAGGCTCTACGCCAGATGGGCACTGTAGGCACTGTTATGAATGTTAAGCTAAACTCACGCACTACTCTTATTACTTTTATGCGTGATAACACATTGCTACTACAACGTAGCTTCCCATTTGGTGGTGACGACCTGCTAAGCGTAGTTTCTCAAGCAGCATCACTGCAAGAGGGTAACTCCGTTCAGGCTCTTTCACTAGCATCAGATGCATCTTGGCTAGAGGCTAACACAACAGCAGAGCAACGCAACGAGGCTATGGAGCGTTTGCTGGCAAGTCTTGGCAGAAGTCTTGACTTCTTTAAGTCCACATATCAGAGCGAGAATGTGGAGAAAATAGTAATAATGGGCGACTGCGCTAGCATCTGCGGTATCCGTGATGCGTTCTCAGTAGCTACAGGACTACCAACAAGCTCACTAGCAGATGTACCAAATGTTATAAAACTAAATGCACAAGCAGACCAAACAGCACCTTTCATCGGTTGCATAGGCTCTATGATAGCTCCACTAGAGCTAATCCCAGAGGATATGATAAACCTAAAGAAAAAGACAGACTCCAAAAAAGGCTCTGTACTTTCTGGCACACTGCTATTCGTTGCATCTCTTGCAGCGTCTGCATATATCGTTTTTGGCGCATACACAGACTACATGACACTTGTAGATACACGTGACCAAAAACAAGATAGACTAGATTTCCTAGCAGCAGAGGGCGTTATAGAAACTTACGACTCATACGTAGAGTACAACACAATGCATGACAACTTTGAGCTACTAGAGGCTAACCTAGACACACCAAACAACGAGCTACGTTCTTTCTTCGAGGAGCTAGAGCTAAAAATGCCTTCTGACATGATGGTATTCACTGCTACTTGTACAGCAGACAGCGTAAGCATGAATGTAGAAGTACCAAGCATGGAAGTCGCTGCTGTCGTTATATCACAACTACGTAGCTTTAACAGCATAGACGTGATAACAGTAAGCTCCGTAACAGAAGAAGAAGATGAGCTAGGTATAGTAAACGCTTCTTTCTCTATAGTTGCTGAGTACGCAGAGCCAGTAGAAGAAACAGAAGAAGCTACAGCATAATAAATCATTACCCCACCCACAGCACAATATTTCGCAAGCTCTGGGAGGCTAGATTATAATAATGCCGTAGCGAAACGGCGGATAGGAGCAAATAAACATGAAAATTTCAACAAAAGAAATAAACTTAATTCTTGTTTTGCTGGCTGTTATAGTGTTTTCAGTTGCATACTTTGTCCTAGTAAATGGCTATGAAGAAGACAGCGCACTAGTACAGGCAGAAATAGCAGAGCTAGACCCAAAACTTACTGAGTACGAGGGTCACTACGCAAAAATGGAAGAGTACAACAAGTCTATCGAAGATACACAAGAGTATATAGAAGATAGAATGGAGCATTACCCAACACTTATCCAAACAGAGGATTACCTAATGTGGATGCTAGACTGGCGTAACGAGAACGAGGCTACAATGCCTACAGTTTCTTTCTCTCCAGCAGCAGAGATTACTACATTTGACCTTGCTTTTGTAGACGGTGGTGAAGAAAAACTAGAGCCAGTAACAGCTTGGGAGCTAGGTGCATCAACATCAGCAGAGCTAAGCTACGCAAACCTAAAAAATGCTATCGACTACATAAACAATGAGCCAATGCATACAAAACTAAATGCAGTAACAATCAGCTATAATATCGAAAACGAGAACCTAGCAACAACTTTTGATCTTTCTAAGTTTTATATGAACTGGTTTGGTTCTGACTATGTACCTACTGCACTAGAAGATACAGAGCTTGGTCTACCACAGCCATTTGATGTAGAATAATTATGAGTAATAAATCAGGAAAGGAGGGGGAGCCCGAATGAAACTGAAAAACAACAAGGGATTTTCCCTCATAGAGATAATAATTGGTATGTTTATTCTTTCCATTATTATTTCTCCGCTAATGCTTGCGTTTATAACATCTATGAAGACTGCGGCGACCAGCCAGGAAACTGGTGAAGCGACAACAATGGCACAAACACTAGCAGAACAAATAGAAGCACGTGAACTAGAAGATATAGTTATTGACCCTAGTATATTAGTATCTTCTACTAGCGATATTCGGCACTATAGCTACAATGAGACTGAGAACAAATACAACACAGCATCTGCAACAACAGACGGTCCTTTCTATATGGGAATGACACACGAGGCAGAGTCACAGTTTGCATTTGACACTATGATTACGCTGAACAAAGACATAAGCACTGAGCTTACAGACGTAAACGACTTGGATTTATCAGTCTTTACAGGCACAGACGGCTCGTACGCACAGCCTGTTACACAGAGCGACAATCCAGATGATGTTTCGTTTGCACAGGCACAGCTAGAGGCTACTTTCTACAATGATAGCAAGCTAGTTAGCAAAGAGCGTCATATTATACTGGATGTGGAAGAAAGAACACCGGGTAATGTGCAGGCTACTATACAATATGAGTACAAGTACACATATGAGTATGTAACTTCTCCACCAGAGGTTGTGGACCCAGATCTAAAAACATATAGCACAATAGTTTTTGAGGGTGATATAGTAAACCCACCACCTGTAGAGCTTTTCCCAACACCTGTAGATATAGACACTGATGGTGACAGCACACAGGACAAAACACCTGCAGTAGCAGTTTATTATTTCCCTTGGTATGATGCGATTGTAGGCGATAGCCTTACAATACCTCAAGATGCAACGCTAGAAGTAGCTGTAATTCCATCAAGCACATATGGCAACAAAGATGTTATTACAGTAACCAATGATGACGGTATTGATTTTATGCTGTTCTTAATAAAACAAGAACATCCAGAGCTTGCTGTAGCAGAGGATATATTTAATACTAGGCTACAAACTTTTGAAAATGCATATGACCCTATAATAAACTTAAAAAATGCTGTAGGCAGTTCTAGCGCAAACAAATGGGATGCTACTCTGTTTACAAACGTGGGTATAAACCTAGCAGGTACAGAGGACGTCAGCTTGCAACCAGATGTAAAATTCAATGTATCCAGTGGTGATTCTCCTTGGTCCATACAAATGGCAGAGGAACCAGATGGTAACTTGGTACAAAAAGAATCCAGCCCAAGAATATACAGTGTGAAAATAGATGTATATGAATCTGGAACAACAGGCACAAACTTTGATGACCTATCCAATGCAAGATTACTATATTCATTGGAAACTATGAAGTTACTTTAATGATTAACTTAACCGAAGGGAGGAAAAACGGTTGCAAAAAATAAAAAAATCTGCACTATCCGCCCTGCGGAAGAATAGTGGTTCTAGTATTGTTCTCGTTATGATTTCCATGTTCTTTATCTCTATACTTGGTGCTACAGCTATGTACATGGCATATACAGGTATGATGATGAAAGTAGTAGACCGCCATGGACAGAATACTTTCTATGATGCAGACTCTGCACTATCTCAGGTAGAGACGCTACTGCAAGAAGCAATAACAGACTCTATAGCACTAGCTTATGAGGAAACATTGGTTGACTATAGTGCTATAACAACTGGATCTTCGGGCACAGACCTAGAGTCACAGTTCCAT
>CAYJFF010000039.1:0-19502 GCA_964369345.1 uncultured Oscillospiraceae bacterium | reverse complement strand
ATATATGATATTTCCATAGAGCACACAGACGGCACAACAGGCTATGTTTCAAAAGTTGCCACAGATGTATCCATAGAAATGCCACCATTTACAGGTGCAGTTACAGTAACAACATCCGCTACCATACCAGAGTATGTTCTTGTAGCAAAAAATGAGCTAGAGGGTGGAGTGGGAACAACGCTAACTGTTAATGGTAGCGCATATGCAAGCTCCATGACAAATGGCACACTAAACGTAAATAAAGGTCAAACAATATTCAGTGGACAGATTGATGTTGGCCAAAACCAAGAAGTGGTAGTAAGCGATTCTGCTGCGATATGGGCAGAAGATATCATGCTAAATGGTATCGATGCGACACTAGAACTAGACTCAGGAAGTAGCGCGTATATAGCAGATGACCTAGAGCTTGGCTCACAAACAGTAGCTAATATAGGTGGTAGGTACTTCGGATTTGGAAACTCATCTACATCGGCAGAGAGCAGTAGTGCTATAGTTGTAAATGGTACAAATGCAGAGTTTCATCGCACAGCAGAAGATACATTTATGCTAGCAGGTTATAGCTTTGTAGATGACTTTGATGACCTAACAAACGACTACGAAACACTAATGGGTGAGTCGCTGTCTGTAAGAAGTAATCAGCAAGCATACCTTATACCATCTGCACACCTAACAGGCAGTGTGAGCAACCCATCCATACTAAACCGTACAGAAACAGCACCAAGCCCAGCTTTGATAGAAACAACACAGCTGTGGACAATTGAGGGCGATACAAAAACTTACGCAGACTACGGCTTGGATTCAAGTGATATCATTCGCATACCTGTTCACCTAAGCGGTGACCAAAGAGCGTATTACTTCTTCCTTGATTTCCCTAATGCAGATGATGCAACAGCGTATTTTGGCGATTATTTTGAAGTAAACAAAGGCACACTGGGCGAGTATGCTAATAACTACCTAGATTTAGACAGCTCTACAACCGATTTTTCTGGTATAGATATAGATGCAAACATTATGGCGGCATCTAATGTACTAGCGATAGATGTAGATGGTGACCTAGCCCTAGCAAATAACCTAAAAGAACCAACTTCTATCCCAACACAGCTAAATAAAACCTACGGTGCACTTGTTACCACACTATCAACAGTAACAGCTAGCGGTAATAATCCATATGATTACTACGTAAAAGATAGCGAAGTAGTAAGAGATGCAGACGCTAGTGGCTTGGAGTTTAGGCTTGATACTAACAGTGATGGCGTTATTTCGGCAACTGGTGGTGACAACGTAGTTGCGCTTATTGTTGACAATGTTGGTGGTTCGGCGTATAATATAAGTTCAGCTCCTGCTACTGTAAGTCTTATTATAGCAACTGGAGATGTGAATATTGATGATAATTTTACAGGACTTATAATCGCTGGTGGCAAAGCAACAGTTTCTGGTTCACCAATACTAACAGCGGATAGCGAAGAAGTTCTAAAGGCATTAGGTGCACAGCACATGGAAGTACGCTCAAGTGCTGATTACACAAATGGCAATAACGTAATAGATTATCTAAACCTAGTTAACTCAACATCTGACCCACTACTAAGTGGAGCACAAGATGCATGGGCACCTGGCACACTAATTAGTTTTGAAAACTGGACTAAGTACTAATAACTACTAAAAATCAAATAGGAGTAATACCTAGGTTTTACTCCTACTTTGGTTACAATAAGTCAAGCGAAGCACTTGGCTATTACACACGGCAATTGCTTAATTTGGTTTCAGCAGGATTGAAAGGATGATTTTTGCTATGAGAGATAACCAAAAAGGATACACTTTAATAGAAGTAATGGTGGTTGTTATGATCATAGCACTTCTACTAGGAGTTGTAATAATATCAGTTGCACAAGTACACACAGCGGATATGAGAAAAGCTTCCAATAGCTTTAACTCTATGATATCCCAAACACGTGTATCCACAATGAGTGGCGCAGGTGGTGGAAATGTAGACCTGATACTATCTTCAGAGTCTGATGGTATTTATGGAACGATAAACCATGGCACTACAGAGTTTGAAAAAGAAAAACTTGCAGACAGTGGAACAGAAGTGCTACACGTTGCGGCAGATGGCACATCTTCTACGGCTGCACTACCAATAACAATAACATTTAACAACCAAACAGGTGCTTTCACAGCACCACTAGATACAAGCAGAATAGGCTTTAAGACAGGCGATGTAATATACTATGTGGATTTGGTTATAGCCACAGGGTATCACGAAGTAACAAAATAAGAGGAGGGGATATTGATGCAGAACAACAAAGGCTTTACGCTAATAGAAATATTGATTGCAAGTTTTATAATGGGCATTTTGTCCCTAGCTCTTTTTGGGTTTATGAACACTGGCGCACGCACATATAGTTCAGTAAACGCAACAGTGAAGCTACAATATGACACACAACTTGCAATGTCACAGATACAGGAATATGTAATCGATTGTGACTCAGCAATAGCATGGAATGTAACAAGTGGTACACTAACAGTCACAAATGAAGATCCTGTAGAGGAACATAATTTTTATTTAGTGGACGGCGACCTAACCTACTCAGGAACAGCAGGCACTGGTATCATGATCAAGAATGTAACAGACTTTGGTGTAAACTTCCCAAATGCAACAGGAGAGGTTTCACACGTTGACGTTACATTGGGGCTTGAGTATTATGAGAAAGACTTAACTACGACACAAACATTTGCACTAAGAAATAATCCAGAGGTTACCATGACAACTTAATTAGTACAACTGATAATTTATAAAAGCAAGCATTTCGTTACCGAAAGGAAGAGGACATATGTTAGGATATATAACTAAACAAAAACCGGCACCAAGAGCTATAGCGTTTTTGTTAGCAGCACTTATTGGGCTATCTGCACCAATAACAACTTCGCAAACAGCTTTTGCTGATGACGATGTAGTGAATAATTTCCTATCACTGACAGGCATTGAGACAATAAAAAGTGATAAAGCTATATTGGGAGAAGATTTTAATATCTTGGAGATAGTGCCTACCCAGAATACAGGTAGCATTGGCTACTATGTAGATGGGCAAGAGCCTTTTGCAAACTGGCAAGATGAGCTAGCAGGTAAAACGCAAGCAGAGCGCGCAGCATATGCTGATAGCATTATAACATATCTGAATGAAGCTGGGATAATAGATGACGATGATGATTATGCAGATGCGCCACTAACAGAAAGAGAATACAAAGAGTATTATGCGTGGGAGAAGAATATCCCAGATGATGCACTGCAAGTAACACTGGGCACTTATGAGGAAGTCACCCTAAATGGTGAGTTTGAACCTACAGAGACCGGTGAATATGGCTATTTTGATGAAGATATAACAACAACCATTGTTAGCTCAGGCTCACACTACCAGATTATTGATTACTTGGTAGCAGGTGAAAAGCCATCACAGCTAGATGATGATAATGTTTATCACTATGACCCTACTTTTGCTCAGATAGCTAATGACGTAGCTGCAGAAGCACTAGAAGACCACACACCTGTGTACACAGAGGCTTCTGGCGTGTATGTTTATGCAGGCTATATAGGCCAGCCTGGCTTTACACTGGACTTCACAGTAGAAGATGACGGTGGAACACCAGAAGATGCTACCGATGACACATATGTAGTTAACTACTACTATGTTTCTACTTTTGGCGAGCCAAGCGAGAGCTACTCTGCTGGTGATTACTACTCCATGCATGATGGCTTCTCTGTTACAGCAACAGACGGTAGAGCAACAGACAGCAAACATTTTGATGTAGACCTAAACGGATATGACTTTATGCCTGCTGGAAATGGTGATTTCAATTTTGAAGAAGACAGCACAAAACCAGCAGAGAAATTAAGATACAATACTATATTTGTACAAACACCAGTACAGAATAATGATTGGTTCTATCGCTATGTACTAGATGTTCACGACCCAAGCACAGACCCTGGTTTTGATATCACAGTAAACTCTAAGCTACCTGGTGATGTTCTAGCAGCGGATGTAGCTAATGCAGACCTAATTGTTTTCTCTGCAGGATACGACCTTGCTACAAATAAATCCCTTGTTACTTCATACAAAGCTACTAACGCTACAGACATAACAATTGCTGTAAAAGACGACATGCTTGAGCACCTAACTGGTGATGAGAAAAAACCATTTGTCATCGACTCAAGCCTATATACAAACACACAAAGTAACATGGCTTACTTTATTAATCAAGCACTTACTTCTGTAAGTATATTTAACATCAACCCAGCTGATATAACAAAACTACCAAACGGTGGTGTAGCATCTACTGTATATATATATAGTGGAGTACCAGATGATGATGACGAAGACGAGGATGATAGCGAATTTGCACACCTAATAACAACTGAATTTGCAGAGAAGTTTGAAGATGAGCTATATAAAGTAAGAGGTTCTGCGTACTACGATGTTTATGAGCAAATAGTATCTGAGAACGAAGTACGTAAGCTAACTGGCAGTAGTACATTGTTGCCAACAGAAGTGAATATAGGTAACTCTATACGTCACATAATTAACTTTGCAGATAGACTTATCATCAATAACAAAACAGCTATTAATGTGCTAGAAATTCAGCCAATGGTACCAGTTAGCAACACTCTAGTTAAGAACCAAGCAGAGCTAACACCAGAGATAGTGTCTGGTTGGCTAGATGGGCTAGTTACACCTGAAAATATTAGCATAGCTACTATGTCTATATCTGAATATATTGGTAAAATCGATGATATAAACGAAGTATATGACCTTGTTTACATTGGTTCTAGCGTTGATGGTATGAACACAATAGAAATCGATGGCGAAATCGTACCAAACTATAACGATGATACTATGGACGGCATGCTGTATACAAACATCGGTGACATTTATTACCTAGAGGGTAGCAGTACAGTTGCTATCCCAGGTGGACACTTAAATAGTGACTATATAGAAAATCTGTTGGTAGATGTTACAAACGTGGGAGAAGTTAACCCACTAAAACTAATCAATAAAACATCTAAAGATGTTAATGATGGTGCATATATATCTCGTTTTACAGGTTATGACCTAACACCACCTAAACTAAATGAAATTGTTGACTTTGCAGAGTCTGGATATCCTGTAATTATCAGCAATACACTTATAGAGCAAGAAAACACAAAGAGCGAAATTCATATAGAATATGACCAAGTAGGCGATGTTGTAGAAATGGTGCTAACACAGCCAACAGCGGCTATGCTAGATGCACACCAGACTATGTCCGTACAATGGTACAAAGACGGCAGTGCAATATCTGGTGCTACAAATATTGTTTATAGCACTTCTGAAGAAGGCGTTTATTACTGCGAAGTTTCTGTTACAGCAAATGGCCAAGTGAACAAAGGCGATAGCTCTACACTAACACTGAGAACAGGACAGATTAGTGCTACAGATAGCCTTGTTGGCACAAGACCAGTAACACTGCATAAAGATGATATCAGAAATGATAGTGGTATATATTATCCTATAACTAACACTCTTGTTAATAACGACGAGGACAATGACAAGAAATATGATATAGGTGAGACATTTGAGGCTACTGCAAATATTAACTTTGTCAATGCAGACGGCTCAAAAATTGTGGAAACTGCTGACTGGCACCTAGCACTAAGTTCTGGCGGTGTGAGTTATGTCCTAGATGAAAGCAATGATGATAGCAACGTAGGAAATGAATTGCTGATGCCTGCTGCAGGAGCTGATAGAGATTACCAAATAGATGGAAATGTATTTACAGGTAAGAATTTTATATACTCGGGTAACTTTTTATACAATCTAGCTACAGAAATAACTGTAGGCGGGAACTCTTTCTATTCTGCTCGTGTTTATATAGACACAGGCTTTGGCTCAGATGGCACAGACTATGGTATTAAACACCCAACAAACTGGTACGTTCATAAGAATACTGGTAACGGAGCGACTAGCACTGTAAATGGTTATAAAAGTTTCGGATTTGGCGGCACACTAGATAATGCAATTACAAGTACGTATAAACTAGAAGTTGACACAACATCCGATTATGATGCATTTGACGGAAGCTTTAGCATAACTGCTACTCCAGAGGTTACTGACTTCCCAGATGAGTTCATGCCTATATATACATTTAGGTGGTATGATGAGAGCAAAGCACTTCTTCATACTGAAACTGATGTTACACACTCTACACTAGAGCGTACAGCTGTGGCTATAGGTGATAAGTACTCTTGTGTTATCTCCGATGGCGATGACATAGTATACGAGATAGTATACTTTGAAGCGAATAACGAAATCGTTGTTACTGAGGACACAGACAATGTTGGAACAATAGAGCTTAACGCACAGGCACCAACAGCTACTGAGTATGAGCTTGAAGTAGGTGTGAAGAAAAGTGTAGAAAGTGTTGAGTTAACATTAACAAACCCAACGATAGCAGATGTTTATCCAAACTCTATGTCCGTACAATGGTATAAGGATGGAGTAGCTGTGCCAAATGCTACAGCAACTTCTTTCCTAACTAAAGAGTCAGGCGACTATTATTGTATGGTTACATTCTACCTAGGCTCTAGTAGTCAGACTAAAAAGAGCCCTGTAACAAGAGTGGAAATGGACCTTGAAAACCTAACTATGCGCGAAGAAGAGAGTGGAGTTTTACCTGTAGCGACCCCAGCCACAACAAGTGGAGAGCTAGCTGGATACTATTTCCCAATTACACAAACTTATGGCGTTATAGATGAAGATAACAACAAAATAGCTAGTGTAGGAGAACAAATCTATGCAGATGTCCACACTAACTTTGTTGAAGAAGTTACTGCTTATGATTGGTATTACAATATGCGTAGCGACTTACTAAGCAAAAAGCTGCTTGATGGAGAAACAACGAGTGCGGAATCTAGTTTTCTGAACAAAGGTGAAGATGGCAGGATATACGCAACTGCTAGGAATAATGCTACTGCTACAAATAGTGTAACCAATATAGTTGATTTAGTAGCAGCTGTTACGGCTGGTGGAGAAACATTTTACTCTGATCATAGTTATGTTGCTGCTGGTTACAATAACTGGTATTGGATAAATAGGAGTTCGGGTTGGTTTGTGAATAGACCGTCTGGAGTGCCCACAAACTGGGGTCAGTTTACCGTGAAAGGTGAACTAACTGGAAAATCAACTTCTGCTTACCTAATGAACACTACTTATTCTGAAACAATACTGGCAGACAAAACTCGTAAGATTGAAGTAGGAACAGTAGTAGAAGATTTCCCATTGACACCAAAGCTTACTTTTAGCTGGTATAACTACGGAAGCACAAAAATACTTGAAGAAGAAGACGTAGTTACCTCAACAGTATCTATAACTCCAAATATTGGTCAAACGCTAACTTGCGTAATTTCCGATGGCAATGGTTTTCTGTTTGATGTTGTTTATTTCAGATATTATCCTGATATAGTAGTTACAGAAAATGTTGATGGCAAAGGCGGAGAATCTATCACTATTACTGGAAATACAGTAGAGACAATGGAGATAGACCAGTTCTCAGTTGATAACTCATCTTATATGTTTGAGGCACTAGAAACAATAAAAGATCACGAGAACGTAATGTCAGTGAGAACAGCAGAAATGAACACAGCTACACTGATAAAATATCTAAACCTTTCTAAACCTTCTATCGTATTCACAACAGATGACGATGGCAACGAGAACAAACCACAGGAATACACAGGTGACTATTCTACAAACTTGCTGAACGGCAGTAACATAGAGTTTAAGTTTGAGATAGAAAACCCAACAGACCCAACACCAGAAGACACACTGTATGAGGTTAATCTATATATAGATACCAATGCAGATGGTCGTCATAATGGTATGGATGAAAATGTACCTGATATACAAATTAGCTCTGAAAATGGCGCAGTGAAAAATGGTGAGCTAAAAGTAGGTACAGAATACACAGTAACACGTGTACTACCTGAAATCTACGTAGGTGCTATTCCTTGGAGTCTAGAGATAATAGACGTAGCAAACGACGCTGCACACAACTCTGTACAAGGCATAACATACCTAAAACCAAGTAAGCCTGTAGAGATTCACGCACTACAAATTGTTCATACTAACAATGCATATAATCCAATAGCTTATCAATCCAATACAGATCTTTCTGAGGGTAGATATATCACTGGTGATGATGGATATGACGAGTATGAAGCACTGTTCAATAGTCTTTACAAAGCGGGTGTTTATGACATAAAGATAGACTTTATGACAATAGCACAAGTTAATGCACTTACAACAGAGCAGAATAAACTAGATAAGTTCAATGAATATGATATGCTGATTCTAGGTTTCTATGATAGCTATGGTTCATCTGTAAGCTTTACTGATTATAATGAAGATGGTACCAAATACACTGGTACTGGACTATCTGTAGAGTCTTCAAATGCTATTATCTCCTTCATTGATTCTGGTAAAGCAACACTATTTACACATGATAACTTGAGCACAAGCGCACTACCAATGACCAGTTTCCCAATAGAAAATGGTTCTGGCGTATCCGTAGTAGCAAGCACAAGTGGTAGTATCAAGAACCTAATGCTAAGAGACTATGCAGGTGTAGATAGATATGCTGTAACAAACACAGAATATGGCCTAGCAACTGCAACAGAGCAAGTATTTAACTCTCTGTACCTAGATGATGAATCCCAAATAGACTCAAGCAACATTGTTTCTAATGCATACAACTATGAGAATGGCGCAACAATGACAGATAAGGATAGAGATGCGCTAATAGAAGCGGGCTATAGCATCGCATATAAACCAGGCTCTAACAGAACAGAGTATGTAAACGAAACACAGGGTATAAGTGACTATATGTTTGTTCCTATCGGTAATGAATATGTTGACCAACTTGGTTTCAATGAGCTAGTTAAAATTGATAACAACTACGCTCAATCAACAACAAGTATTACACAGGTAAACAAAGGACAGATAACAACATTCCCTTATAACCTAAACCTAGATGGATATGGTGGCGACGAGACAACACTAACAGTTAAAAACACACATGGACAGTACCTACAGCTAAACATGAACCCAGAGGAGATAGTAGTTTGGTATACACTTGCATCAAAATCTGTACACGATATTTATAGCTATACCTATAACAACACTATAAATAACTACTATATCTATAACAATGGTAATGTAACTTATACAGGTTCTGGACATAGCTATGGCCAAGTAACACCTCTGGAAGCACAGTTGTTTGTTAACACAATAGTTGCTGCTTACCGTGTAGGTAAAGTAGACCCAACAGTTGATTTCAGCAACAACCTAACAGATTTCTTTGTACCTACAGAGCTACAAGAAGTTGATGGAAGCGTATCTAGCGAGGCTGAGTACTCAGAAGATAACCTAGAGGCAGGCGAGAACTCTGCAAGCAGAGCTATTAGTTTCTCTTTCAATGAGCCAAACTTGACACTGGGCAAAGATGTTTCACTAACTTTCCATAGCGATGGTAAAGGCGCACTAGATACAGACGAAGAGCTGACTTTCTACGCAGATGTAAATATAACGAATGACGGCTATGCAGTAGTTCCACTATTTACAGATGGTGAGCTTGAAACAAACTTGCAAGTTTATGACAAAGATGGCGATAAAGTAACAGGTGAGCTGAGAAGTGATATCACATACACTGTATATTTGCCAGATGCGTTGTTTGATGAGATTAATTCAACAACAGGTGAGGCAGCACAAATTGGTATCCCACTAAGACTAGAAGTTACTACTAAGTTCTCCGATGGTCAAGTGGTTGGATCTTCTTCTTTCATCACATTGCGTAAGCTTGGGTTGCTACCACTAGGGTAAATCCAGTAAACAATCAACAAAAAAATGATAGGTAGATAGGGTATGACGTATGGAAAATGATAAAATCAAAAAATATCGTTTGGGTGACCTCCTGATAATGCAGGGGGTTCTCACCCAAGACCAACTGGACGAAGGTCTGGTTGCACAGCGTAAACAGCACCGCCAGTTAGGTGAGTGTCTAATCGAAATGGGATTTGTATCTGATAATGATATAGCACAGGCTCTTTCTATACAGCTTAATATTCCTATAGTAGATTTGCGTGGTATCCGTATCGATCCTAGCGTAATAAGCCTAGTAAGTGGTACAGTGTTGCGAAAGCACACTGTACTGCCAATTGGCTACAGTGATACACATACAGGCGTTTTGATACTTGCTATGGCAAACCCACTAGATATGATAGCACAGGATGATATTTCTATTGTCACTAACTGTGTTATCGAGCCACGTGTGGCAACAATCGGTGAGATTAACGTAGTACTTGATAAATATTTTGGTACTGGTGAGGCTATGTCCGCAGCTGAGCAATACGCAAAAGAGCGTGAAGTTCAAATGCAGGAGCTAGAAGCACTGGAGGCAGCGCAACAAGCAGAGGTGCAAAATGCGCCAATCGTTCAGCTTGTGCGTTCCATCATAGAGCAAGCGGCTCGTCAGCGTGCCAGCGATATCCACATAGATGCACTAGAGAAACAAGTTCGCGTGCGTTATCGTATAGACGGTGTGCTACAGGAAAAAATGCTATATGACATCAACCTATTGCCTGCTATATCCACACGTATAAAAATACTTAGCGGCATGGATATTTCCGAAAAGCGTAAGCCACAGGATGGTCGTATGACACTTATTATCGACCGTAATGAATATGATATCCGTGTGTCCATCTTGCCATCTTCCTACGGCGAGAAAACAGTTATGCGTCTTGCATCTTCTATGGCGCTAACTAGGGACAAATCTGAGCTAGGTATGAACCCCGACGAAATGCGAGTTTTTGACCATATTTTGGAAAACCCAAATGGTATTATCCTAGTAACAGGCCCTACAGGTAGTGGTAAATCTACTACTCTTTATACAGCTCTTTCCGAGCTTAATGAAGAAGGCGTTAATATCATAACAGTAGAGGACCCAGTAGAGGCAAATATCTCCGGTATCAATCAGGTACAGGTTAACAACAAAGCAAACCTGACATTTGCTACAGCACTACGTGCTATCTTGCGTCAGGACCCAGACATCATCATGATTGGTGAGATTCGTGACTATGAAACAGCATCTATCGCTGTTCAGGCATCTATCACTGGTCACTTGGTTGTTAGTACACTGCATACAAACAGCTCCGCGGCTACAGTTACACGTCTGCTAGACATGGGCGTAGAGTCTTTCTTGCTTGCGGATTCACTTGCAGGTATCATTGCACAGCGTCTTGTTCGTAGACTTTGCCCATCTTGCAAAGTACCACATATGGCAACAAGTTTTGAGAAAAAAATGCTGGGAATACCAGAAGATGAAGAGCTAGAAATATACAAATCAAAAGGTTGCTCTTTCTGCAACGAAACTGGCTACCATGGGCGTATAGGTGTTTATGAGATAATGGAAATTACTCCAGAGCTTAAACATGTTATCTCTGCAAAAGGCACAACAGAGGAGATAAAATCTATTGCTCTTAAAAATGGTATGAATTCTTTGCGTATGAGTGCAGCGAAATTCGTGCTTGATGGCACAACAACTATCGAGGAAATGGCAAAAGTATCTTTCGAGGCATAATTTGCTCTTGCTTTTTAGCTTGCCGCATTATATAATTATCCTATAGTAACCAAGAAAGGGCATGACTAATATGATGACATTTTATGACTTAATTGTTATGGGTACAGAGCGTAGAGCTTCTGACATACATTTGAGCACTGGTATACCACCAACAGCACGTATAGATGGTACACTTGTGCCACTTACAGACGAGCCTTGCAAACCAGCTGATATCGAGAGCCTAGTTAGTGGCATTATGAGCCCCAAACAGCTACAGGCACTCATGGATAAAGGCGAGTTTGACTTTGCACACTCCATCCCCAATATCGGGCGTTACCGTATTAACGTGTTTATGCAGCGTGGCACATTTGCTATGACAGCACGTATCCTTAATACACGTATACCATCACCGGAGGAGCTAATGCTACCAGAGGTGGTTGTGGGTATGTGCGAGAAAAAACGTGGTATTGTGCTTGTAACAGGGCCTACAGGTAGTGGTAAATCTACTACTCTTGCTAGCCTTGTAAACAGAATAAACAAAGAGAAAAGCACACACATTATTACACTTGAGGACCCAATAGAGTATTTGCATAGCCACTCGAAATCCATAGTAAACCAGCGCGAAGTAGGTGGCGATACACAGAGCTTCCCAAATGCGTTACGTGGCGCACTGCGTCAGGACCCAGATGTTATACTTGTGGGTGAGATGCGTGACCTAGAAACAATTTCTATAGCAGTAACAGCGGCAGAAACAGGACATCTAGTTTTCTCCACACTGCATACTGTTGGTGCGGCGAACACAATCGACCGTATTATCGACGTTTTCCCACCAAACCAGCAACAGCAGATACGCACACAGCTTGCTGATGTACTGGAGTGCGTGGTTTCTCAGCAGCTTATACCTCTACAGAACGAGAAAGGCCGTGTGGCAGCGTTTGAGGTTATGCTGACAAATAGTGCTATCCGTAATAATATACGTGAGGGCAAAACTTTCCAGATACCATCTGTTATGCAAACAAATGCAAAAATGGGTATGAAAACAATGGATGATGCACTTTTGGATCTATACCAAAAAGGCAAAATATCAGAAGAATCTGCAATATCGTTCGCACAAGACCGTGTTGCACTGCGCAAGCGCATGTTCTAAACAAGCTGAATATTGATTTTGAGGGCAACCCAGCACGAAATGTATGTTTTATGCTAGGTTGTCCTTTCGGTTATTATTCAACAAAATAGAAATTAGTTGTGAAATTTTACATAATTTTTATGAATTTTTGTATTACACGCTTGTATTTGAGCTTGATTTGCTGTATAATAAAACTTGAGTCAGTGTATCATAAATAGAGATTATCTAAGCATAATTAATAATAAAGTATTGTAAAAATTTTTTGTGGCTTTTATGCCGATGTGTTCGGCGGAATGGAGTGTGTTTATGACAAACCCTATTAATTTAACAGCAGAGCAACTGCAAAAGGCAATAGCTCGTGAGCTAACACAGTCGATATCAGTTAGCCCCGACCAAGCATCTGATGACCATTATTACCGTGTGTGCGCGACCATTGTGCGCCAATTAATAGAAGATAAAAGACGTTCTTTTGCTGCGGCGGCAACAGCAAAGGGTGAAAAACAAGTGCATTACCTGTCTATGGAGTTCCTAATGGGTAAGAGCCTAAAAAACAGCCTTTACAACTTTGGCATGAAAGACGTTTTTGAACAAGCGCTTGAGAGCTTTGGTGTAAAACTAGAGAATCTATACGAGTTCGAGCCAGACCCAGGTCTTGGCAATGGTGGCCTAGGCAGATTGGCTGCGTGCTACCTAGATGCACTTGCATCTACAGAGCGTCTGGGCTGTGGATATAGCATATTGTACGAGTACGGTATATTTAAACAAAAAATATCGGACGGCTGGCAGAGTGAGCTGCCAGATTATTGGCTACCAGGTGGTGACATATGGCTGGAGGCAGCTCCAGAGCAGGCTGTAGAGGTGCGCTTTGGCGGATATGTATCTGAGCGCTGGGACGGCGAAAGACTGATGACACAGCACCACGGCTACTCCACTGTTATAGCAGTGCCATATGACCTATATGTTACAGGCTATGACAGCAGTGCTGCTAGCCAGCTAAGACTATGGCGTGCAAAAAGTCCTGGTATAGATATGGAGCTTTTCAATAAAGGCGACTACACAGGTGCTTTTGGCAAGAACTCCTATGGCGAGGTTATCAGCAAGGTGCTATACCCAAATGATAACAACGAGGAAGGCAAGCTACTGCGTCTGCGTCAGCAATATTTCCTTGCTTGTGCTTCTGTTACAGATATCTTCCAAAAGCATATGTCAAACTATGGTACTATAGAGAATTTTGCTAAGAAAAATGCTATACACATCAATGACACACACCCAACACTTGCTATACCAGAGCTTATGCGTATCTTGCTAGACGAGTGCGGCTATGACTGGGATACTAGCTGGGACGTAGTAAAAGAAACTTTTGCATATACAAACCACACTGTAATGGTGGAGGCTCTGGAGCAGTGGAGCGAGAACCAAATGAGGAACTTGCTACCACGTATCTACAGCATTATTTGCGAGATTAACAGACGTTTCTGCATAACTCTTAGCGAGCAGTACCACCTATCCAACGAAACAGTGACACAGATGTCCATAATAGCATATGGTAAGGTGCGTATGGCTAATCTATGCGTAGTTGGTAGCCACAGCGTGAATGGCGTATCCACACTGCATTCACAGATTATAAAAGATGACCTATTTGCAAACTTTGCAAATATCACACCCGAGAAATTCAAGAATGTTACAAATGGTATAGCTAGTAGACGTTGGCTGATGCAGTCCAACCCTCTGCTAACAGATTATATCAAAGAGCATATTGGTGATGGTTTCTTGCATGATTTTTCTAAACTAAAAGACCTTACAAAGTATCTTGATAATACAGAGGCGCTAAAAACTCTGGGCGAGATAAAATACAAGAACAAAGAGATTTTTGCAAATTACCTAAAACAAGCACGTGGCATAAGCGTAGACCCAAGCTCGCTGTTTGATGTACAGGTAAAACGCCTGCACGAGTACAAACGCCAACACCTAAATGCACTGCATATCGTGCAAGAATATATGTATCTGCTAGAAAACCCAGATGCGGACTTCCAGCCAAAGACATATTTCTTTGGTGCAAAGGCAGCTCCTGGCTACTACCTAGCAAAACAAATTATCAAGTTTATATGCGACCTTGCTAAACTGATAGAGAGCAACCCTATCACAAGGAAAAAGCTGAAGATAGTTTTCCTAGAGGAGTACAATGTAACACTATCTGAGAGACTTATGCCAGCGTCGGAGATAAGCGAGCAGATATCGCTTGCAGGAACAGAAGCAAGTGGTACAGGTAATATGAAACTGATGCTTAACGGTGCTATAACACTGGGCACAATGGACGGTGCAAATGTAGAGATAGCAGAAGCAGTGGGCATGGATAATATTATTATCTTTGGTATGCGCACACCGGAGGTCGAGAGACTGAAAGTAAACGGATACCACCCAACAAAATTTATTAATAATTGCATAACAATGAAAAAAGTGTTGGATTTCTTACACGCAAACAGGAATATTCCGTCGTTTGAGGAACTACACAGGTATATGATTACCGCAGATAGCTATATGGTAGCGGCTGACTTTGCTTCTTATTGCACAGCACAGCGCACAGCGTCCTCCACATATGCTAACGAAAATCTACTGTGGCAACGTATGTCATTAAAGAATATATCTCAGTCAGGTATATTCTGCGCAGATAGAGCGATTAACGACTATGCCGAGACAATTTGGTACTTGGATAAACACCGTTAATTACCTTTGTGAGCAGTTGTTATTGCCGGAGAATACCTATGATTTACAATAGTAGAGATTTGTTTTACAAATACCCATTTGGCGCAGTAAGTAGGGGCGAAACTGTACGGTTTCGCCTCACTCTGCCCTTGCAGAATAATATGCCAGTGATACAAGTATATCGCTCCAAAACCAGTGTACCAGCTGTTTCGGGGCTTTTTAGTCTTGTAGAAGATGATATGCAGGACTCCGACGAGTGCATATATGAGTGCGAGATAAAAGCACCTGTAGAGGGCGTGTATTACTATAACTTTGTTCTAGAAAAAAGCCAGATAGTCGGTAGAGGGCACATGGGCAGGGGCGAGCGTGGTGCCAGCCATGCTTTCCAGCTTACTATTACCAAGCCAGAGTACAAAACACCGGACGCGTTCAAAGGGAAAGTGTTTTATCAAATCTTCCCAGATAGGTTTAGGAATAGTGGGCAGAAAAAATATGATGTACCATCGGACAGGAAAATGCACGCAAGCTGGAACGAAGCCCCCGTGGATAGGCCTGATGAAAAAGGAGATTTCTTCTGTCAGGACTATTTTGGTGGCGACCTTGCTGGCATACAGAAAAAACTGCCATATATAGCATCGCTGGGTGTGGAGGCTATCTACCTCAACCCTATATTCGAGGCGCACTCCAACCATAGATACAACACAGCGGATTATATGAAAGTGGACCCACTACTGGGTACAAATCAGGACTTTATCAACCTGTGTATAGCCGCACATTCTTGTGGTATCAAGATAATACTTGATGGCGTGTTTAACCACACAGGTAGTGATAGCAAGTATTTCAACAAGAACAAGCGCTACCCACTGGAGGGCGCATACAACTCGCCTACAAGCCCGTACAGAGACTGGTTTATATGGATAGACTACCCAGAGGTTTACGAGAGCTGGTGGGGGTTTGACACACTGCCAAATGTAAATGAGAATGATAAATCTTACCGTGACTACATCTGTGGCGAAGACGGTGTAATAGAATACTGGATTAGATGTGGCGCAGACGGCTTTAGGCTTGATGTTGCAGACGAACTACCAGATGATTTTATTGCAGATATACGCACAGCGGTGAAACGTGCCAACCCAGAAGCCTTGCTGATAGGTGAGGTGTGGGAAGACGCGTCAAATAAAGAGGCATATGGTAAACTGCGTGAATATTTCTGGGGAAATGGTCTGGACGGCGTTATGAACTACCCATGGAGAAAAGCTATACTGGACTTTGTAAGGTATGGCTGTGGCGAGGAGCTAGAGGACCGTATAATGACTATACTGGAAAACTACCCACCACAAGCTATGGATACAGCGCTGAATATGCTATCCTCGCACGATATAGAGCGTGCTATAACATACCTAGGTGCAGAGCAACAGGCAAACCATGACCGTGAGTGGCAAAGACTGCACAACACACTATCGGCAGAGCAGTTCTACACAGGCAGACAACGCTTTTTGCTTGCAGCTATGATACAATATAGCTTGCAGGGCTGCCCATGTCTGTACTACGGTGACGAGGCTGGTTTGGTGGGATATTCAGACCCATTCAATAGGGGCACGTTCCCGTGGGAGATGGAGGATAAAGACCTTGTGACATTCTTCCAAATACTAGGTAATGTAAGGAAAAATAGCCAAGCACTACAAATTGGCGACTTTACGCCAGTGCTCTTTAACCACAATGTATGCGTGTTTGTACGCTCATATATGGACGACAATGTGCTACTAGCAGTAAACAGGGGCGGTATGCCGTTCAACACTGCTAAGTATTTACCAAAAGAGGCAGAGATTTTGCTATCCGTTGGTGGTATAACACAGCAGACCACACTGGAGAGGAACTCTGCGCTTATCGCAACATATAAAACAAAGGCTACACTAGCAGAAAAGGAATACTGAAATGATAAAAAAACCTGAAATACTGGCGCCTGTCGGTGGAAAAGAACAGCTAACAGCGGCGGTCCGTATGGGTGCAGATGCCGTCTATCTAGGAGGTAAAGGCTTTAATGCTAGGCATAATGCAGAGAATTTTGACAGCGACAGCTTGTTATCAGCAGTGAAATACTGCCATAGCAGGGGTGTCGCTGTTTATGCTACTCTCAATACCCTGTTTCTGGATAACGAGCTAGAGAAACTGCTAGAGGAAATAGAGCTATTTGCTAGCTGTGGCGTAGATGCGCTTATCGTGCAGGACCTAGGCGTTGCAAGAATAGTAAGGGAGATATACCCCAGCATTGCACTACATGCCTCCACACAGATGTCCGTGCACAATGTTGCAGGTGCACAGGAGCTGAAAAAACTAGGGTTTACTAGGATTGTCCCAGCGAGAGAGCTTACAGCCGACGAAATAGCTGTAATAAAGCGAGAAACAGGGCTGGAGATAGAAGTTTTTGTGCATGGGGCGCTATGTATGTGCTTTTCTGGCAACTGCTATCTATCTGCTGTGCTTGGTGGTAGAAGTGGTAACCGTGGTATGTGTGCACAGCCATGTAGGTTGGATTTTAAAAATAATTATGGCAGAGAATATGCACTGTCACTAAAAGATTTATCGTTGGTGGAGAAGATATCTCAGCTTGCAGAGATAGGCGTGGACTCCCTGAAAATAGAGGGTAGAATGAAACGCCCAGAGTATGTAGCAGCAGCGGTAAAAGCCTGTAATGAGGCTATAAATGACGAAACACCAGATATGCAGCGACTGCAAGCAGTATTCTCACGCTCTGGCTTTACCGATGGCTACTTTGCTAATAAACGCACAGTGGATATGTTTGGCTATAGGCGAGAGGAAGACGTGCAAGCAAGCGCAACTGTGCTTGGGGATATAGCAACAGAGTATCGCAATGAAAACCCACGCACACCAGTAGATGTTACTGTAAAGATAATAGCGGGAGCACCAGTATCTATGCAGATGATAGCAGAAAATGTGACTGTCGCAGTACAGGGTGAGGCACCACAGAATGCTATCAACCGACCAACGGACGAGGAGCTTGTACGACGTGGGGTAGAGAAACTGGGTGGAACCTCGCTATATCTACGTGACCTGCAAGTGGAGATAGGCGAGGGGCTAGCACTACCACTATCTGCAATAAACAAAATGCGTAAAGAATGTGCAGAAAAAATACTGAAGCAGAGAGAGCAAGTGCACCCACACGAGTACCACGAACCCAAGCTACCACTGGGCACACACCCCAAGAAACTATCACTAATACAGCCTCAGCTAAGGCTACGTTTTGCTACTATCAAGCAGATGGGCACACATACACATGGTGGTATGATTATCTTGCCAATAGCAGAGATACTAGCGAATGTAGACATAATATCCACGCTAGGTGAGCGACTAATAGCCGAGCTACCACAGTTTGTTTTTCACAACCAAGAGAGTGAATTGCTCAAACAAATTACAGAGCTAAAAGAGTGTGGTTTGCAGTCTGTAATAGCTGGCTCACTGGGTGCTGTTGCAATAGCCAAGCAAGCCAGTGTTAATGTGTATGGTGATTTTGCACTAAATGTCGTGAACAGCCACTCTCTACAGGAGTACAGAGATATAGGGCTATGTGACATGACAATATCATATGAAAGCACACTAAACAGCGCAAGACGTCTGGGCGATTACCTGCCCTATGGCTTAATAGGCTATGGAAATTTGCCACTAATGTATTTCCGTAACTGCCCTGCACAGGGTGCTAGTGGTTGTGGTAGCTGTGGTGGCAAGACAGATATAATAGACCGTAAGGGCATACGTTTTCCCATAATTTGCACACAGCGTCGCTATAGCTCAATGCTAAACCCCATAGCGCTATACATGGGTGATAGACAACGTGAGCTAGATGGCTTTGCGCATATCACACTTTATTTTACAACAGAAACTTCTCAGCGTTGTGGTGATGTTATTAAGCTGTGGCAAGGTGGCAGTCCATATGACACAAACTGCACACGTGGATTATACTCCAAGGGGTGGGTTTAATTTCGGTTTCTTTGTTAATTTGTACAGCGTGCCGCTG